>NZ_JAUWQB010000009.1 GCF_030611305.1 Desulfobacula sp.
GAAACATGTCCAGTGCATACAGTTTTTTACCTTTTGGCAGCCGTTCGGCGGCAAACGTGCGGTTTTCTTCCCAGAACTTTTGCCATTTCGGCTACACGAGATTTTCCTTATTTTCGCAAGGTATGGAAAAAGGTGGTCACAATTCTCATTGCCGCAGCCTTTCTTCCGCTTGTCCTGGTTGGTGGCGGCATGTATTTTTACATGGCCCGCACAATTAAAAATAAAACAATGGAGGCGCTTCAGACGGAAGCGGTCTCCCATCAAAAAACTATTGATTCCTTTCTGACCGAACGGACCATGGATTTAAAGCTTATTTCGGAAAATAATATCCTTTCAAAGATGATATCTCCGGGAACCATTGAACAGGTTCTGTCGTCACTCCAGAGTCAACTGCCCTGTTTCCAGGATCTTGGTATCATAGGGTCAAACGGTGATCACCTGGCCTATACAGGCCCCCACGATCTTGCCGATAAAAATTACAGGGATGCATTCTGGTTCAAGGCCGTGATGGTCAAGGATATTTATATCAGTGATGTGTTTACCGGCTTCAGGAACGAGCCCCACTTCATCATAGCCGTAAAGCGGAATGAAGGAAAAAATGTATGGATTTTGAGGGCCACTATCCTGTCAGGCCTGTTCGACAATATTGTCACCCGGGTGGCGGGAAACAGGAAAGGAGATGCCTATCTGATCAACAGCAAGGGCGCCTTCCAGACAAATCCGAGACATGGCGGCAAACTCATGATGAAATCGCAGGTTTCACCCCCCGGCCCTTTCAAGGGAGTACAGGTTGATGATAAAGGGTCCAGTATTATTTTAACCACCTGGCTTGAGACGATTCCCTGGCTCTGCGTTGTGAGCGTTGACAAAAGAGATATTTTTGAAGTATCAAGAAAAGTGAAGATTATCAGCCTTTTTATCGTTCTGCTGGCAGGATTTCTTATGATATTGGCCATCCTGCTCACTACGGACAGCCTGGTGTCCATGCTGGAAGAAAAAAGAAAGAAAAAGCACCGCCTGGACAGCAGATTGAGAAGAACTGCCTTTCTGGCCTCATCAATGAAATTAGCAAGAGGCGTTTTCAGTGACCTCAACGATATCCTGTCCAACATTCACGTTACAGCAACACTGATGAAAGAGCAGACCGGACCGGCAGATTCTGGTGAAACCGATAGCCTGGCAAAACAGATTTTTTCGGAATCCATAAGGGGGAAAAATCTTATAGACAGCTTTAGCAGATATATTGCACCAAAAGATCCGGTTATTATGGATGTAAATATTCACATGATTTTAAACCGTATGATCGGTTTTTTACAGACATCATTGATTGAGAAAAACATAGATCTTATTACCAGATTTCATGATGGATCATCCTTTGTCAGAAGCGATGTTGCTGTATTGCGTCAGGTTTTTTTGAACCTTTTATTGAATGCTTCCGCTGTTGTCGGCACAAACGGCTCGATCTGCGTATCCACATTTGCCAAGGAAAATTCAGTGATGGTTTTGATCGCAGATGACGGGCCGGGCCTGGAAACTGCAGATATGGAACAGATATTTGACCTTCAGCAGTTGAGCAAACGGGGGGATTGGGGATTCGGCCTGGCCATCAGCCGATTCATTCTGGAAAGAATCGGCGGGAAAATATCTGTTAGAAACGGGGAAAAATACGGGGTGGTATTTGAAGTTCAGGTGCCCGAAGCGTTTATCGGAACGTTTTTAAATTCAGAACTTATGATTTCGGATTGATGATGCTGACCCGGGAAAACATCAGGCAGGCCATAGATGCCATTGCCAAAAGAGAGCCTGAAATTGCCTATACCCTGCATACCATGCTGGGAAAGGGGAGCATTGATCTTTTGTCTGCATCAGAAACCCTGGATGAGAAAAAGTTGTATTTTACTTTTGGCGACAAGAAACCTTTTGTCAACAAGTACCAGTTTTTTGCCGGCGGCACTCCCTGCCTTGAGCAGGTACTGTTGATTCAATATGGAGAACTTGCCCGGACACGGGATCTGTTTCACCTGGACCCTGTGGCAGCTCCCGGGAAGATGGCTTCAAAAACCGATACCGCTGGCCTGTCCCTGATGCTTAATTATGAGATTGATCTGGCCGCAGACCTGTTGAAAAAAAACATCGCTGCCATACTTAAAAAAAATATTCAGGCTGATGAAATTCCTTTGGTCAAGTTGTTGCGTAACCGGTTGCAAAAAATTCTGGACCTGCGAAATGACAGCACTGATCAGATCGATTTCAAAGATTTTGAGGATGATCCCCGAATACTTTTCCGGGGGGTGGTAGATGAGTACACAATGGCCGCCTTCATGAGATTCCCTTTTTCCCGGGACAGTCTTATTCAGGCCGGCCGCCTTAACCTGGAGTTTTTCCATGTCCGTTTTCTGTTAAACTGCTTGGTTACGGGCACGGACCACATGCTTTTTGCCTGTGTTGCAAAAGGAGAGATACAGGGACTGATTTTTTTGGAAATGATAAGAAAACTTTTCTACAGAGGTCTTGAAGTAAAATATGTTGCCACCCGGGGCGGAGCAGATTCTCCTCTTGATCCCCGCCCTGTCAAAGGGGCGGGGACCTTTATAATGGCAGGAGTATGGGGGCTGTGGAAAAGCAATCTCCCCGAGGTAAAAGAGCTCGTTCTTGAATCTGAAATCGAGGCTGAAAAGTTTTATACCGCCATTGGCTTTCATTCCAGAGGATTGTGCCGGTATACACTCAAATCTCCAGAAGGGCGCCTTTTGACGACAATAGCAGCAATTGCGGCATCATCTGAAAAAATCCATCCTTCCATCACAAGTCATTTATGCAAAAGAGTTCCGGACCGGATACGGCTGCTCAAGGGAAAAAAAACCAAAAACGGACAGCACAGGAACGCCCTGGCATTCATAAAGCTGTCGCTTCATCCTGCAAGTTCCGATCTCCTGGCCAGAACAACGGTGACGCAACTTTTAAAAAACAAAAGCCGTATTCCTGAAGGAGAAGCACTGCTTACTCTTGCAAAAGCATTTGGGCGCACCCAGACAGAACCGCTGCAGACCACTTCCTTTCTTCCTGTCGCAATTGTCATTGATAAAAGATACAGGAACCATCTCAAGGGGGTAGCCCATCTTGAAAATTACAGGCGTATAAAAGCTGTGGAGGATCTATTGACCACCGAATGCCTTGCTGGAAAATGGGTTAAAATTGCCCCCAGGTTTGCTGACAAGAAAGAATTGATATGGGTGCATACGCCTGAGTATGTTGAAAAAATTGAAACAACTGCTGGAAAAGGCCTTACCTCCCTTGATTTCGACACCCAGACCACAGAAGAATCCTGGTCAACGGCCAGGCTGGCCGCGGGCGGTGTCTTTTCTCTGCTGGACAGGATAATGTCAGGCAGGTCATCCCGGGGCTTTGCCTTTGTAAGACCTCCGGGACATCATGCCGGACCTGCAGGCGGCTCAGGATTTTGTATTTTCAACAACATCGCTCTGGGTGCGAAGTATCTTAAACATCAGTACAAAGTTTCCAAACTGATGATCATCGACATTGATGCCCACCATGGTAACGGTACCCAGGAAATTTTTTATAACACAGATGAAGTGCTTTTTGTCTCCATTCACGAGTCAAACTCTTTTCCCGGAACAGGACGGGTTGAAGAAACGGGGAGCGGAAAAGGCCAGGGGTTTACCATCAACATCCCTTTGGAAAAAGGAAGCCGGGCAAGAGACATTGGAAGGGCGCTTTGTTTTCTTGCCGGGCCCATTGCCCAGGAATACAGACCTGAAATAATTCTTGTCTCTTTTGGGTTTGACCTTTATATCCACGACCGCCTGTCAGGCATGAATGTGACACCAGGCGGGTATGCCCTTATAACAGCACTTCTCCTTGAGGTGGCAGCCCACGCTTCGGTCGGGAAAATAGCCTTTGTTATGGAAGGAGGATACAGCTTAATGGGTATCCGGGAATGTGGCCTTGCCGTTATGAAAGAAATCTGCAATGTACCGGGTATAAGCGAAGATAAAATAGACCGGGTCCGTAAAAGCGATTTCAGCCATTTGTCAAACTTAAAGAGGGTTATTGAAGTCCATAAAAAATATTGGGAGGTACTTTGGTAGGCGGGTAAAATTGTCATATGGCAAATTCCACCCCTGTCTCCTGCCAGATGACATCCAGGCAAACTTTAATTTTTTCTGGCTTTTGCCACCGCAAAAGAAATATTTTAATTACAATAGGTTATTCAAATATTGCATGAATGAAACCCTCTGGCACACTTGTTGAAATACTATATGTGAAAGCAGTTACGTATACAAAAAAAACAGAGCATACAGGAGCTGGCATGGATCAAAACCGTGAAGGCAAGAACAAGAAAGATTATTCCCGTCTCTTTCGCAGGTTTATTTTCCTTACAATGGTTTGTTCTCTATTTCCCCTGCTCCTGGCCGGATGGGCGATTAATATACATTATTCAGAATTTGCCAGGGAAAGGATACTCAAAACACTTCAGACCCGTGTGGAGTACCACAAAAAAATTATAGAACTTTTTTTAAAGGAAAACAAAACCAGGCTTGACTTCATCGCCCGAACAAATTCAATTGAATTTTTGATAAAAGAGGGTAATCTCACTCATATTTTAAACAATATCAATCGTGATGACTGGGTTCTTACCGATATTGGGATCATTGATGAAAACGGGGATCATGCAGCTTACGTAGGGCCTTACAAGCTTATTGATAAAAATTATTCCAATGCTTTCTGGTTCAAGGAAGTGATGGAAAAAGAAATTTATACCAGTGATATGTTTATGGGATTCAGGAAAGAACCCCATTTTATAATGGCAGTTACAAAGAAGGAAAACGGGCGGCGTTGGATATTGAGAGCCACTGTTAACACAGACAGTTTTCGTTCTCTGGTGGAGAATGTAAGGATCGGCAGGACCGGGGATGTATACATCCTGAACAGCAAGGGGATCTATCAGACAAGTCCTGGTTTCAGCGGAGAGATTCTGACCCAGGCCTCAGGATTTAAGGGTGAAATTCATGATGATTTGAAATTCAGGTTTCTTGAAATAGTTGACAGGGATGTGAAGATAAAAAAAATTGTCTGTGAAACCTGGCTGAAAGATCCAAGGTGGCTCCTGGTGGTGAGGGTTGGCGAAAAAGAGTTTTTTGAAGACATCCGTCATGCCAACAGGGCAACCCTTGTCTCACTCCATCTCAGCGCTTTGATCATATTAATTGTCACAGTATTTGTAACCAACCACATGGTTCAGGTTATTAAAAAAAGAGACAGCGAGCTTGAAGAAATGAATACTCAGCTCATGCAGGCAGGGAAACTGGCATCCATCGGAGAACTTTCCGCAGGAGTTGCCCATGAGATAAACAATCCCCTTGCCATTATCATGACGGAACATCAGCTTCTTTTAGATGCTGAAAAAAGAACCCCCATAACAGACCCGGAATTTGGGGAGCAATTTGCAGGATCATTGAGCCAGATCGGTACACAAGTCCGTCGGTGCGCCCATATTACAAAAAATCTTATGAAGTTTGCCCGGAGAACCAAATCGGTCATTGAAACGATTAATATAAATGTATTTGTAAGAGAAGTGATAGATCTTATGGAAAGGGAAGCCAAATCCGACGGCATAACGTTCAAATCTGTACTGGATGACACCATTCCGCCCATCTTGACAGATCCGTCACAGCTTCAGCAGGTATTATTGAATATTATCAACAATGCAATAGCGGCTCATGAAAACAAAGGCTATGGCATGATAACCATAGCCACCCGCCTTTCAAATGACAAAACCGGAATAGTCATTATAGTGGAGGATACGGGAAATGGAATAAAAGATGAAGATATTGAGAAAGTTTTTGACCCGTTTTTCACCACAAAATCTCCGGGACAGGGCACAGGTCTAGGCCTTTCCATCTGTTACAGCATAGTGAAACAACTTGGCGGCAACATTCACGTTGAAAGTGATGTTGGAAAAGGAACACTCTTCACTCTGACATTCCCGCTCAAACCGCCCGAGAATTTATTGAAGCATGGATGAGACTGATTATATATGGAGGCAACATTAAACATTAACGGTTTTGAATAACATTATAGGAGGATAAATTATGATAGGAAGTAAAATTTTACTTGTGGACGATGAAGAAATATTTTGTGATAACATGGCCAAACTGCTTCAAAACAGGCAGTATAAGGTTACCGCCGTTTACAATGGAGAAAGCGCCATAAGGGCGCTTGAAAAAGAGAATTTTGATGTCGTTGTTCTTGATCTGAAAATGCCTGGAATGAATGGTATAACTACCCTGAAGGAGATCAAAAAGCTGGGTCTTTTCACGGAAACGCTTCTCCTTACAGGCCACGGTTCAGTTGACGCTGCCATAGAAGCGATCCGCCTGGGCGCATACGATTTTCTCACAAAACCCTGTGAAGTTGATGAACTCGTTGAAAAAATCGAGGGGGCATGGAGAAAAAAAGATGAAGCCTGGAAAAAGGATTTGGAAAACAAACTCAAGAAAGTTGTAGAGTCGCCTTCAGATGTTTTCAAGCTGTTCGACTGACCTGTATGGCATGAAATGAGAATTCTAAACCGGACCGCCCCTATGAACCGTGTCAGTCAGGGGCGGCCGGTTTGCATCCATTGAGGATCGATCCGAATTCTTCAATGTATGTGGGAGTTACATAGTTGGGTAATTAATTTAGTAGAAAAATTTGGAGGGAAGCCATGAAACAATTTCTGATGAATTCTGTCGGTCGGCTGGATATGATATGCTGGATTCTGGTTGTTGTGTTTTTTTGCAGTTGTTCATTGATGTTCAACGGAAATTTCAATCAGTCGTTTATTGCGGCAGGAGGGGTGGTGCTGGTCATGATTTTGATCGGATTATCCATTGAAGTCATAATCGAGACCCTGAAGGATGTAAAGGGACTTGGCACCATAACCGGGTTCATTACCAATGGGCCTGAGCTTGTTTGTTTAATCGTCGGCCTGGTAGTGGGGGATGTGCTTTTTGCTGCCAGCACTCCTCTGGGTTCTAATTTTATGAACCCGATTCTATTGATAGCGGCAGCACTTGTTACTAGAGTATTTTTAAAAACACTTCAAACAAATTGGCGGTATAGTTTGACCTGTATCTCGCTTACGGCAGGTCTGGCTGTAAGTTTTTACGCGATTCCAATTCAGTATCATATGTATTGGGTGGTGACAGCGGTTGTTGTGACCGGAGTGCTGTTTATTAAGCGGCCGCCGGAAGAGGCTGAGGAGTCTATGGAGGAAGAAGTTATCGCTAAATGGAGTATTATACCGGCGATTATTGTGTTAATTGCAGCAGGGTATTTTCTTGATCCCGTGGTAAGCTTTGCCTCGGAGCAAAGCCATGCTCCCAAAGGCGTGATCGGATTTTTTGTTCTGGCCACTCTTTCAAGTTGGCCGGAGTTTAAATGTTGTCTGGCACTTTTGAATCGCAAAAAATACCTGGCAGCTATATTGAATATTACCGTGAGTAATATCACAAATATCTGGCTGGCTGTTGCAGGGGTCGCAACTTATTTTTTTATGACGGCCTTCTGAATTTGAACTCGTGACCAAGAGATGCAAGCAGGTTTTTTTGAAAATATTAGAAGAATTAAAAATAAAAGTAAAAAATCTTAAAAAAGAAATTACGGCAATTTATTATGCATATCAACATCCGAAAACTACTGTATTACCCAAAATCATTATTTTGTTTACTTTGGGATATGCTTTAAGTCCAATTGATCTCATTCCGGATTTTATTCCGGTTTTAGGCTATTTGGATGACCTTTTAATTCTTCCTGTATTAATAGCGCTTTCAATTAAATTAATTCCACATGAAATTATGGAAGAATCAAGAAAAAAAGCGGAGAATCAACCGTTACAACTAAAAAAAAATTGGGTTTTTGCTATAGTATTTATAATAATATGGATAGCGCTGTTTATGTTTTTGATCCATAGTTTTATCTCTATCTTCTTAAAATAAAATCACATTCCTAAGTTTGCGGTCGGTTTATCGGGAAAATATTCATCCACCCGGGGAAAACTGGATAAATCCTTTTCAATGGCAGCATTTAAAAAAGAGTTCAACCACCAGAAAATATCTTTATTTTTAATGTTCTCCCGCAGATTGCGCATTCGCTGGTTTCTTTCTTCCAGAGGCATATTAAATGCCCTGTATATTGCCCTGGCAGTGCCTTCAATGTCATATGGATTAACTAAAATTGCATCTTGATAAAACTGCTGAGCAGCACCGGCAAATTCGCTGAGTATCAGTACCCCTTTTTCATCAATATTGCAGGCACAATATTCCTTGGCAACAAGATTCATACCATCCTTTAACGGAGTAATAAAAGCAATATCGCATGCCCGGTACAATGAAATAAGTTCATTTCTGTCAAGATTTCGAAACATATACTGGACAGGGAGCCAGTCATTTGTACTGAATATGCCGTTAATCTCTCCCACAAGTTGTTCTATCTTAAGTTTCAGATCAGCATAGGCTGTTATTTCCCTGCGGCTTGGGACCACAAGTTGAATGAAATGTACCTTTTTGTGGAACCTTGGAAAATGTGTTAAAAACCATTTAAAGGCTTTCAACTTTTCAGGTATGCCTTTGGTATAATCCAGACGATCAACACCCAGTAATATTTTAGTATCAGGGGAATTGTTTCGTATTTTCTTTGATCTTTTATAGACTTTTTTGTCCCAGGAATGGAGAGAAAATTCATTGTAATCAATGCTGATGGGAAAAACCCCTGTACGGATGACTCTGCCGTTGAATCTTATTTCACTTACTGTCTCATCAAACGCTTTTTTTGCATCTATTTGCGCATCCTGGATTATTTTTTTGATACATCCAATAAAATTACGTTTACTTAAAATGGTGTGGAACCCTATGATGTCATATTCCAGCATGGCGGAAAGGAGTTCAAATCGCCATGGACATCGTATAAAGGTATCAATGGGCGGAAATGGGATATGCAAAAAAAATCCGATGGGTGTCCTTTTGCTGAATTTACGCAATTGGGCTCCCACAAGTATTAATTGATAATCATGCACCCAGATAAAATCGGGGTCATCTGTATTCTGGTACACGGTTAATGCAAATTTTTTATTAACCTCCTGGTAACTTATCCAGTATTCAGGCAAAAAGATGCATTTATCTGTAAAACCATGGAAAAGAGGCCATAAAATTGAATTGGAAAAACCTTCATAATAATTTTTTAACTCATCTGAGCTAAGCATAACTGATTTAACACTATATCCGGAAACTGCTGATTGTATGGCCGGAAACCTGTTGTCATCAATACCTGCCTCGTGCACATAACCAGGCCAGCCTATCCAGATTCCGTTTCGATTCTTCAGTATCGGTGCCATTGCTGTTATCAGGCCTCCAGCCCCTTTTTCAACCTCTATCTTACCATTTTCAGCCTTTTTTAAAATAATCGGCAACCTGTTGGATACAATGATAATATGACTTTTTTTTGTATTTTTTTTATCCATTTTTTTACCCTTACCTTTTTCCAGGCTTCCAAAAAGATAGTTTAAATATCCACATATGCTATCTTGCCCGGATAGAGTCTGATTATTTCATCTTTGATCATAATCATGACGGGTTTTGCCCTGCTGGTCAGGCTTTTAACCTTAACGTCTGTTTGAGTGATTTCCAGATCAAGCCAGTGGTTCCTGTATCGAACATGAAAACAGATGCGGTTTATGGGTTTCGGGAGTAAAGGATTTAAAATCAGTATATCACTGCGTATTTCCAGACCGGCATAGCCCCGTTGAAGAATATCAATACACCCTGACATGGCAGCCAGATGAATACCTTCCCGGGTGCTTCCGGTTCGGTCATCAACCATATCAGTCTCAAGTGCCCGGCTGAAAAAGTCCCAGGAACGTTCTCTTGCCTGCCGTGCTTCAATCCAGGCATGAATGACCAGTGCCAGGGAGGACCCGTTTGTAGTTCTGTTTAAATAATAGTTGATATTTTTTAGGATCAACCCCTTGTCAAAAGTATAATTAAGACGCTTGAACATCTTTCTTAACGTTTCAGCACTGAAAAGATATAAAAGCATTAAGACATCTGCCTGTTTGCAGAGTTTATAGTTATTGGTGCTGTCCCCTTCCTTTTCAAGAATCCTGTCAAGGCGCCGAATATTTCCATATTTTTTTTTATAACCGTCCCAGTCAAATTCCTTTAAATTTTCATATCCTTCAAATTGACTGAGTATTCCACCTTCATGGAATACGAGTCTCATCCTTCGACTTATTTTTTTCCATTTTTCAAGTTCTCTATCTTTCACCTCAAGCTTTTTTCTTAAATGTTCCCAGTCCTGTTCGGAAATAACATGTTGCAGGTTAAGCGCCTGATCCATAACAAACATTACCATTAAATTCGTATAGGCATTGTTGTTCAGACCTGGTTTCTCTGCTCCGGGATAAGCGTCATGATATTCATCAGGCCCCATTACACCCATGATTTCGTATCGGTCAAATTCAGGTTTATAGGTTGCCATGCTTGCCCAGAACCGTGCGATTTCTATGATGATTTCACCACCGTAAAAGGATAAGAATTCGATGTCATGGGTAATTTGAAAATACTGCCAGATATTGTAAACAATGGCATTATTGATATGGTGCTGCAGATAGGTGTGATCCGGAAGCCAGCGGCCCGATCTTGGGTTGAGATGCATCTGCTGGGTCTCCTCTCTGCCGCTGCTTCCGCTCTGCCATGGATACATTGCACCTTTGCAGCCTGCCTTCCTGGCTGCGCGCCGGGCTTCTTCAAGTCGTCGGTAACGGTACATGAGCAGGGTTCTTATAATTTGAGGAGCCCGGTAATTAAAAAATGGGAAAATAATCATTTCATCCCAGAATATATGTCCTCTGTAGCCTTCGCCATGCCAGCCACGGGCCGGCATACCCACGTCAATGTCCAGGGAATGTACGGAAGAGCTTTGTAATAAATGAAAAATATACAATCTGATAATTTTTTGTGTATATTGCTCAATATCACTATTGTCCAGTTCAAGAGTGACATCGAATTTGCGCCATAAAAGTTCCCAGGCTGTAACATGGGATTTTAATAAACTATCAAAACTTTCAACATCATTTGCAATAGTATTTTCCACTTCTAACAGGCATTCAGAAATACCTGTATCCCGGGATGTATAGATACAGATCAGTTTTTCCACTGTAAGATCATCTCTCTTCTTCACATCTACAATAGAATGTCTGGCAACATATCCACTGGGTTTGTCAGCTGGAACAGATTTAATAACAGCCAGATTCCTTTGAAGGAAGATGTTGGTTCTTGCACCCATTGCAATATCAATACATGACTGATTGGTGCGCATTTTTAACACCATACTTTTTTTGTCAATGTGACGGGAATCAACCAGATCAAAATGTTGCTTGCTCAAATCCCGATAGCGCTTAACCCCCTGGTTTGTCACCCTGCCATCCAGAGCAGAACAGATCTCTATTTTACCTTCCCAGTTCAAGGGCGTAATAATAGTTTTAAGCGCAGCCCTGTGCACCTGATCTCCATGAACAAATGAGTGTTGACAAATGCGCGTCTCTCGATTTTTTTTATCCCGAAAGCATATGGTGCGGTTCAGTACCCCTTTTTTTATAATCAGGGATTGTCTATAAAAAAGAACTTTTACATTTTTTAGCTGAAACCATTCCTCTCCAGGGATACGGAAATTGAGACAGAGCCAGTTGGGAAGATTAACCAGATCTTCATTCTCAACGATTCTACCGGCGATTTCAGTCTTAAGCCGGTTATACCCTCCGGCAAGATAGGTCCCCGGATAATGCACATCATCAGCCGTTGCTTCAGGGGCCGCACCTCTGGTAACGAAATATCCGTTTCCCAAGGCGCACATTGCTTCCCGCCGTCCTTCATCTTCAGGGTCAAACCCTAAATATATTTGATCCCAGCCGGCCTCTTTTCCCATGCCTGCTTCAATTTCAGAAAGATCGTTAACTACCAGGTGGGCTCCTTTCTGCTTAAGCTGTTTTGCCTGATTTTTCCGGTTAACACCGATAACCACTCCAAAATCACCTTTTTTCCCGGCTTCCACACCGGATAAGGCATCCTCCACCACCACACATCTATTCACATCAGCATCCAGCCTTTTGGCTGCTTCCAGAAAAATGTCCGGTTCAGGTTTGCCGGCAAGACCAAGACTCTCAGATATAACCCCATCGACTCTGCTATCAAATAAAGCTTCAATATCTGCAGCCTTAAGGACTTGAAGACAGTTTTTGCTTGAACTGACAATGGCTGTCTTAAATCCATTTTTTCTTAACTGCTTAATAAGATCTATACTGGAGTCATAAACTTTTACCCCCTTTTTTTTCAATAAATCAGAAAAAAAATGGTTTTTCCTATTGCCCAGCCCGCAGATGGTTTCCTGATCAGGAGCATCATTGACAAAACCATGGGGAATATCAATACTGCGGGAGGCCAGAAAAGATTCAACCCCTTTGTATCGGGGTTTTCCATCCACATACCTTATATAATCATCCCTAAGGTCAAAGGGTACATAATTGTCGGCGCCGCTCTTTTTTTTCAAGTATTCGTCAAAAAGCTTTTTCCATGCAGTTGCATGGATATCTGCTGTTCTGGTAACCACACCGTCCAGATCAAACAGGACAGCATCATACAGTTCAGGATTAATTACTTGTTTTCTGGTTGCCATAAAAAAGATCCTCCTCATAATTTTTATTTATGCTACGGCACCATCCAGATGGTCATTTCTTTTGCACCGTGAATAAGTTTCCAGGGGAGGGGTACGACCGATATCAAAACTGCTAACATTAGATTTTTTCTGCCGAAGATAATAGTATTACAATAGAATCATATCATAATCTGGTCCAGTAAAGAACCTGAATATTTAAAATGCAACTATCATACCATTACAGCATAAAAGCATTGGCATTTGGGAAACCGAATGCCGAAACTTCAAAAGAACTAATGTTTCCCATAAGAATAGTGTCTTGATACGTCCTATGAAAGATTAAAGGATTTCCATCAAAAATAATTATGATGTCAGATTTTTTTACAAGATGCAAAAAAATTGATCGCATATTTTTTTTGTTTGAGCTTAAATAATCCGGGATATGGCAGGGAATTCCTCTATGCGTGTCTTTTAAATTAAATGCCTGCACATGGCATGAATCTTGAATTTAAATTATTGAAACGATGATCAGCTATAGTGGTGCTGATACAAACAGGAGAATGATATGAGTACAGTCAAGTTATCTAGAATATTTAAATAGATTTATCTGCCGGTAATTTTTAATAAAGGAGTCCTTTCTATGAATCATACAGCAGGCCAAACAAGAAACAAAGGCCCCTCCATGCTTCCTGCCTTGCATCTAAACGGGTTGGCTGGATTTGTGCCAAGCATCGGCATTAAAAATAAAAATTTTAACTGCTGTCTGTCCATTCACCAGAAGGCTTTTCCAATTGTTTATTTTCATACAAAACCTGAAGGACTTTTAAAAACCTTATCAAACTTCAGATCATATGAAGAAATATGATGTTTTAATGCAGACATCCCGATTAAGGAAGAAGATGAGTAAGGAATGTGCTGGATGGGAATGGATGAAAATTCATTTTCAATATTTTTTTCTTTTGGCCCCTCCTGCATCCGGTCATTGCAGATCAGTCCCTTTACCTCAATATTCAAGGAATTAAGCTGGTCAAGGATACGTCTGGTTTCAGCCACAGACAGCACATCCTGGTTGAATACAGCAAAGAAATTGGATTTTTGAGGGTCTTCAAAAATACCCTTAAGTGCCTGATAGTCAGATTTGATTTCCCGGATCCTGGACAATACCTTATCCCGTTCAAATTCTTTCCCTGCAAATTTTATTCTGGAAATAATTTCCTTTCGCTTATAAATTTCCATCCGCAGTTTTTCAAGCTGATCAATCCATGTCAATGACAGGGCAGGCAAATTAAAAAATCTTAATGACAGGGCTGTTGGCGGCATGTCAATGATCAGATAATCATATCCCTTATACCTGGTTTGAAGATTCATGAAAGCTGTAACCAAAGCATATTCCTCCATGCCCGGAGAAAATTTTAAAATATCAAAATAATTGTCCAGATTAAAGGCTGTCAGATATGCATAGCTGTTTTTAACATTTTGGGCAGTTTTTTTTAAATACTGCTTGATTTCTTTATCCCGGTCAATTTGAAGGACTTCAAGGCAAGGCCCCAGCGTGCACGCTTTATCGGAAAAATCCGTCTCAAAAATATCCGACTGGTTGTGGGCATCATCAAAAGATGCCAGGAGCACTTTTTTACCTTTTTCCATAAGAACCAGTGACAAAAGTGCAGATGCCGTGGATTTTCCGGTTCCGCCCTTGCCTAGAAAAAATAATGTTTGAAGTTCAGTCATGATTTTTATCCTATATCAAATACGGAAAACAGTCTGGATAATGGTTCATTGGCTGTGTCCACCCTTTCAAGAAGTAAAATCAAATCCTTTTCCATCAAAGGGAGAAGATCCATACAGATCTGTACTGGTGGAGACGGCATTCCAATGAATGTTCCCTGTACCAGAAGGGCAAAAATATACTCCAGTTCTTCTTGCTCCGCCTCAATAGCCCCAACAGCCTTATATCTTGCCACTTCGTCAGCCACCTGCCAGATGCCTGAAAGGCGGTTTTTCACTCTTCCGATTATATCGAGGATATATGTTCCTGGTCTGATCATTTTACCCGGAATATTTTCCGGTCAAAATCAATTCGCTTTTGGGACGGAAAATAATAATAGACTGCATACAGAGCCATCAATACGATGGCGGCTGCAAAAAACCTGGGGAAATCACATAAAACAGCTACAAAAGCAAAATACGGCGTAACCTGTGATATCCATAAAATTTTTCTTTGAAAAGATAAAAATTCTTTAGCCGTAACCTGGCTTTGCTTACGCATGGAATGGGCAAAAAGAGTTCGAAAAAAAAGGGGGCCGGCAATGGCAGTAATGGCGGATAAAATAAACAGAAGAGAATGCAGAACAGAAGGAATAACAAATAGTCCGGGCTTGATAAAATTCAATTCTCTTGCCAGGCCAAAAGCCAGAAAAAGGCACACTGCCGGTATAATTATTATAATAAATTGTCTCTTAAGTATCGGTTGCATTTCAAATCATCATATGATCCGGAAGAAATTATTTCTCCCGGATCATACTATTTATTATCAGGATTCAGATTTCATGCTCATAAATTTCATGAGTCCTTCAACAGTGATCCAGATAGCCAGGAGAAGTATCAATCCATTCACTACCTGGAGCAGTGTATTGTCGGCAGTGCCGAACTTGGTCTGATTCAGCACAAGTGCCCATATAGTCATAACCATCATAAATACGGCTGGGATACCTGATATCAACCATTTCGTACCGCCTTTGGTTTTCAGGTAAACCGTAATAATAATCAAAACAAGACCTGCAAGGGTCTGGTTGACCGCACCGAACAAGGGCCAGAGTTTTAGTGCACCTTTTCCACCGGCGCCTGTTGCAAAGGCAAGTGCCAGTGCAGTTGCCACAGCTATAAAAGTAGCCACATATTTACCGGTAAGAAAATTCATCTTTAAGCTGCCGAAAAGCTCAGAAACAATGTAGCGCTGGATACGGGTGGCTGTATCCAGAGTGGTTCCGGCAAAAGATGCCACAAATACCCCCATGATAACCACAGCCACGCTGTTGGGCAACCCGGTGGAGGCAATCATATTGGCAGACCCGTTCACAAAAGCCGCTATTTTAGAGCCAAGGCCGGCTGCTGCGGCCCAGGAAGAATAATGGGTTGTCCAGGCAGCTACTCCCACTAGGGTTTCCCCTGATTTGGTTACATAGCCCATACCGATTCCGGCAGAGACGGCAATGATAACCAGTGTGGCAAGAGCACCCTCCATTAGCATGGAGCCATATCCGACAAATAGAGAATCGGTTTCATCCCTGACCTGTTTGGAAGATGTGCCTGAAGATACCAGGGAATGAAATCCTGAAATGGCACCGCAGGCAATAGTGATAAACAGGAAGGGCCACATGGGCGGTGCCTTTGCAGGTGCTGTCTGAATTGCCGGCGCAACGATGTGAAGATTCCCGCCAAAAGCGGAAAGAAACACACCCACGATCAACAGAAGCATGATAATTAATAGCTGGTGGGAGTTGATAAAATCACGGGGCTGGAGCAATGTGGTCACCGGAAGCGTAGAAGCAATAAATGCGTAGGCCAAGAGAATAATCGTCCATACACCCGTAGGTGGAATCCCGGCAATAGCCGGCATTTTAATGGGAAGGTAAACACCGATGCCCACCGTGACATACATTAGAATCACGGCAATAATGGACCAGGCCAGGATACTTTTCCCCTGTTTATAAATGGCATGTCCCAGATAAAGGGCAATGAAAACCTCACACCAGACCGGGAGTACCGATGACGGATACATGGCAAATACCACGGCAATAACCAGACCGAAGATGGCAATCACAATCCAGAGTTCTAAAAATACAACTAAAAAAAAGAAAAACCGGGTGCGGGCGTTGACGTATTTTGAAGTATAATCAGCAACGGATTTCCCCTGGTTTCTCATGGAGATAATCAATGCCCCAAAATCATGAACCGCTCCCATGAAAATACTACCGAAAAACACCCAGATCAATGCCGGTACCCACCCCCAGATAATGGCGATGGCGGGTCCTACAATGGGTCCGGTTCCGGCAATGGATGTAAAATGATGCCCAAAAATTACTTCCTTTTTTGTGGGAACATAATCCATACCATCTTCCAGTTCAATGGAAGGAACCGCCGGCCCTTGAGATAACTTGAAAATTTTCTGACCGATGAATTTTCCATATAAGTTATACATCAGGATATAACCTATAAACGCAACAACCATGATTACTAGTGCACTCATTTGATAGTCTCCTTATATTTATAAAAAACTAAAGATTAATATAAATCATGGCAAAAGCATTTAATGGTGCGTGCTTTTGTCAGCTTGAATCCTTTGCTGTTATTATTCTTAATTTTATACACGGTAAAAAAATAAATGCCAACAAATATTCTCATGTTCAGAAATTTTCTAAGTGATTGTACCCGCAATATCCTGAGTTAAAGAGTTTTTTTGTATTTTTGCCGGGGCCGTTGTAGTTATTGTTCCGGATCTCGGTGGAACGGCGCCTGATGCTACAACGGCGCCCGGCTCTATTTAAGTTCCAATGCTAATGCACTGAACAGGAAACACACGGATCATAGGATCGAACCAGCATGGAGCATAAAAGTTCTAGTTTTTTGTCAGTCATTTCCTTTGTCATGGCAGATTTTTTGACAAGACTTTTTATGTCATGGTGGATATTTGCATTATTTTGTGTGGTGGGTACTACGCAATTGGCCATCTCTATTCGCCCGGTTTTGTCATATTTATAGTGATGAAACAAAATTCCGCGTGGGGCTTCCACCGCACCGACACCCTCACCGGCTTTTGGTGTCACTTTCGTCATGGTTTCACTCGGGTCGGATTCAACCAGTTCGTCAATCAAGCGGATTGCTTCATGGACCACATGAAAGCACTCAACAAGCTGGGCCACATTGTTCATAAACGGATTATGGCAGACAGGCTTTAAGCCAAGCGATTCGGCAACTTCGGCTGCTTTTGGATGGATGAGTTGAGAGTTATTGTTAAATCGGGCAAGTGCGCCGACAGCATATGATTCCCGGGACAGTTTAGACCACTTGGATGTGTTGTTTTTGTCCACATATTCATTGGTCATGGGCCGATAGTCCTGTTCTTTATGCTCGACACCGTCGCTGGATATCAATGATCCGCCGATAAAGGGGTATCCTTTTTCCCCTTTGAGGGATACAAATTCCGTCTCTCTGATAAAATCGGGGAGTGTAAATGTGGAAAACAGGTCCGCTACTATTTGTAAATCATCAAGGGATCGTTTTAGTTCATCTTGTAAACCGAGCAGGTGGTTTTTTTGCGGCATCATCGTCACGCCGCCCACCTGGAAGGTAACGGGGTGTGTTGTTCTTCCTGCAATAGTATCGCACAACCGGTTAGCCAGGCCTTTAAGCCGGATGGCGATGGCAATCACTTCAGGCTTTTTTTCAATCAAAGGGATCACGCTGGGTTCGTTGAAAAAATCCGGTGCAGCCAGGAACAATACATGCAGTATATGGCTCTGGAATGTTTCACCATGTTTTGCCAGAAGCCGTAATTTAGCGGCTGTTTCCGGAATAGCCACCTTAAAGGCGTTCTCAGTGGCCCGGACACTGCACAGGCAGTGACTGATGGAGCAGATGCCGCATATTCGGGCAGCAAGAAGACCCGCTGTCGTATAATGTTTATTTTTTAACATGACTTCAAAAAAACGGGGTGTCTCAACGACATCCCATCTAGCTTCTTTGATTTCCCCGTTTTCCACATGAATTTTAATATTTCCATGACCCTCAATACGGGCAAGGTGTTTGACGTCTACATTCAGATTTATTTTCATGATATAATAACCTCCTGAAATGCACCGAAAAAGTTCAGCTTTTCTCTGAGTTCAATATCAGCGAACCCTTTTTCTTTAACAATGGCAAAAAATGAGTCATAATTGGGTTCAACAGCAGGTCCCCGGCATCCCCAGCATCCCTGCCCTCCGGCAGGGCAGGGGGCATTGCAGCCGGCTCTGGTAATCGGTCCCAGACACATTTGCCCTTTTTCAAACAGGCAGGTTGTGAAGCGCTGTTTGCATTCAACGCAAACCGGGTAAACAGGGGGTTGAAAGGGACTGTCCCATACCACATGACATATGAGGGATTCCACCTCGGCCTTTGATACCGGGCATCCGGGAATTTCAATATCCACCGGTACAATATCCTTTACCGGCCGGACATTTATAGTCTCCTTCGGGTCATTGCCGTATACTTCTTTATTCGCAGATTTTAAATCAAATTCATTTTTTAACCGGTTCACTCCTCCAAAGCATGCGCAACTGCCCAGCGCAACCAGCACTTTTGCATTTTTACGAATTTTTTCAAGCCGCTTTACTTCATCATTTCGAGAAACCGCGCCTTCAATTAAGGCAATGTCATAATTGTCGGAACTTGAAGATGACGCTTCGCGGAAAGACACGATTTCGACCGCGTTCAGAAAATCAGCCAGGGTCTCTTCTTTGTTCAGCAATTGAAGTTCGCATCCCTCACAGGAAGTGAAATCAAAAACTGCAATCTTTGGTTTTTGGGGTTCAATGCCCAGATATTTCATGGCAGTATCCTTTCATCAAATGGCTTCCTTTAAATTCATGACCGTCCAGAAATCGAAAACCGGACCGTCTAAACAGGTATAAGTGGAACCGATATTGCACCGGCAGCAGTTTCCGATGCCGCAGTGCATCCTGCGTTCAAGGGATACAAACATCCGCTGCATGGGAATTCCCATCTCGCTTAAGCGTTTACATACGAATTTAAACATGATGGGCGGTCCGCAAACGATGGCATAGGTTTTGTCCGCCGGCATTTTGATATCATCTAAAAGCTTGGTGATTAAACCCACGGGGCCGATCCATGATTTGTCAGGCTGTTCCACAATTACCTCAAGATTGATATCGTCAATACGGTGCCATTCTTCGTATTGGTAATCAAAAAGAAGCTGTGAAGGTTCTTTTGCTCCATACAGGATATGGACTTCTTCAAAGTCGGCCCGGTTTTCAATCACAAAACTGATCGGCGCTCGCAAAGGTGCCAGTCCCAATCCGCCGGCAATGAGAAGAATGTTATTCCCCTTCATTCGTTCCATTGGGAAATAGGTGCCGAAGGGGCCTCGAAGACCTACAATGGCACCGCGCTTTGCTTTGTGGAGCGCCTGCGTCACTTTCCCGGCTTTTCGGATACACAGCTCAATGGTGCTTCTAATAGATGGAGAACTTGAAAATGAGATAGGTATTTCACCGTAACCGGGCAATTCAAGCATTACAAATTGTCCGGGAAGAAAAACAAATCGTTCCCAGTCTTTATCATTTACCATTCTTATCTGGAACAGTTTTTCCATATCAGTGAGGCGGATCACATTGGTTATTTCAGCTTTAAAGCATCTGTCTACTTCCTTCAGCCGGCTGCGCCGGTTGAAATCAAGCGGTTCAACCATATCTGTTTCGTGCCTGACGTCATACGGGTGCATAATATTTTTCATCGTTTTTGCTCCCTTTGTAAATCAGAAATAACATCGGTCGGATTGATGCCGGCTAGGCATGCCCGTCCGCAACGATTACAACCCACACACAGTGGCTGACCAAATGATTCCACAAAGCCGCGGTGCTGATGATAATAGCGGTATTTGAGGCGTGTGGCAGGCTCGGGTCTGAAATTATGCCCTCCGGCAACTTGCGCAAAGTCGTTCAGATTGCATGAATAAAGTTGTTTGATTTTATCGCTTTTATTAAAGTCCATGGATATATGTTCGGTAACGCCGTAACAATAACAGGTAGGGCAAACCATGGCGCAGGTGCCGCAGCTCAAACATTTGTCCCCCCATTTTCCCCAAACGTCGGATTCAAATTCAATATCGAGCAGGTTGGGAAGATTTTCAACGCGCACGGTTTTTTCAACCCCGTCGTCAAATTTGTTTCTCGCTTGAAGATAAAGTTCGTTATCATTTTTGGTAATATCCCTGGTTTTAATTTTTTGAAGGGCATTAAACGCCCGGTCCGACCCGATTTTCACGAAATATCGATCCCCGATATCGGTTAAAAACAAATCAAACCCATGGGTTACCGTGTTTGAACCGACCGAAGAACAAAATCCTCGATCACAGGGTTGTTTACAATCAATTCCCACGACAAATGTATTTTGACGTCTTGTAATATAATAGGGGTTTGGGAATAAAGTTTTTTCAAAAACTTTATCAAGCTTAACCAACCCGTTTATATCACATGGATGTAACCCGATGATAAGCCTGGGGTTGCTGCTGTAGTTGATTTCCTGCGTCCAGTCATTGTCTTCAAAACTAAAAGAAGAAAGAGTCTCTTTATACGGAAGGAAATATGTCTTGGCTGAATATTCGGTTGTTTCGTAATCAAGGTCTATTTCGTCAAAAGAGGAAAAGGGCAGGAATTGATAAATCGGCTTGCCGTTGTTATTAGTTCCTACTTTTTTAGGCCCGATGCATTGAAAATCCGGAAAATAGAAGTCGAAAAAATCTTGTTTTTTTATTGTTTTAAAAAGCATTTTTAAAAATCCTTCCTGAATTCATGTTAATGTTTTAGACAGTGATAAAATTGAGAAAGAAATAATTTTCACAATGGCTTTTAGATTATTTCAATACATACTTTATTTATGGTATTCATGGGAGCTCCTTTTAATTTAGGTTTCTTTATCTACCAAAAATGACAAAGCAAAAGATATGCCAAAGAAGATAATAAGTTTAAGGATTCATAACTATTTGAAATAAAAGAATTTTCAACCAAATGAAGAGAGTGATGCAGACGCATCGGCTTTGATGAGCGTCAGGTTTTTTTACGGCATGTAAAAAAAGAACGATTTTTGAAAATATTCGAAGAATGGAACCAGATTATCTTTGACAATCCTGTTCGTGGTGCCAATATCTCGGGTCGAAAATTTCCCACACAGTTATTTTGGGAAATGGCGCGAACATACGTCTGAATATGGTATTATTCTTTTGCTGTTGCGGTTTTGTGACTTAGAATACCCATAGACGGATTTGTTTACTATTGGTCGACTTGTTTTACGAAGTGTAAAAATAGCTGACACGTATATTGGTATCGTCAGATATTTTTACACAGCACTTTTTCTTGTCTTTTTAATAAGTTATCGTTTGTATAGTTCCGCTTTTTTGCCTGGCATGTATCTTGTATCTTTATTTAGGTTATAGTAGAGTGATGAGTGGGAAAGTGTAAAAAGGAAAAACATAATGGAACAATCCTTAACAGATAGGAAAGCATTTTACCAGATATTGACAAGAAAAATCATGGTTTTGATACTGGTTGTTTCTTTTTCTCCCATGATATTGACTACGGGTATTCTTGTTTATCGATTTAACCTGACCTATACAGAAAAAATACAGGCTCACATTTCAGAACTAGTCCAAAAACACACTCAGAATATTGATACCTTTTTGTCGGAAAAACTAGGAAATATCCGGTATCTGGCCCGGCAGTTTGACAGTAAACAACAATCACCAAAGATATTCCTGCAAAAGAACCTGGGATTATTAAAAAAAGAATATGGAGATGTGTTTACGGATTTAGGACTGGTCAATGGAAACGGTATCCAGTTTGCGTATGAAGGCCCGTTCAAATTTGAAAATGCGGATTACTCAGACGCTGAATGGTTTATAAAAGCAAGTGATAAACCTTTTTATATCAGTGATGTGTTTGCCGGTTTAAGGGGGCATCCTCATTTTATTATTGCGGTCAAGATCACATCGAATGGTTCTGATTATATTTTACGGTCGACCATCAATTTCGGGGCTTTTAATTCCCTGGTGGAAAATATTCATATCGGGAAAACAGGCATCGCCTTTCTTATTAATAGTAAAGGCAAATTGCAAACCCAAACGAACGTGGGACTCAAACAGTCGATTATCGCATCAATGATGGATAGTGATTGTTATAAAAATAATGAAACGATTTTTGCAAAAAAACAGGATGCCTTGGGAAATAAATATTTATGTGTGACCTCAAGGCTTAAAAATATTGACTGGTTAATGGTGTTTCGTCAGGATTTAAACGATGCCTTCCGTGATTTATGGAAAACACAGCTTCTCGCCCTGGCCATATTTATTTTCGGATGCATTGCCATCCTTTCGGTCGCGTTCACTCTTCCCCGAAATATTGTGAAGCTTATTTCCAGTGCAGACAAAAAGAGTGAAGTCATGAATAAACAGGTTGTTGAAAGCGGAAAACTGGCCACGATTGGTGAGCTTGCCGCAGGCATTGCCCATGAAATAAACAATCCGGTTGCCATAATGGTTGAAGAGGCTGGCTGGATTGAGGATCTTTTTGAAGAAGAGGATTTAACGGGATCTGAAAATTTTGATGAATTCAAGCGTGCGCTAAGTCAGATCAACACTCAGGGGAAACGGTGCAAAGAGATTACCCATAAATTGCTTAGTTTTGCCAGGAAAACGGATTCCACAGTCAATGACGTCCAGATCAATGATGCCGTCAAGGAAATTGTTTCCCTGACGGCTCAAATGGCCAGGTATAACAATGTAATTATTGAAACAAATCTGAATGAAGGGATTCCTTATATAAGAATAGCTCCTTCTGAACTCCAGCAGGTCATCCTTAATTTAATCAATAATGCCATTGATGCCATGGAAAAAAGTGGGGGAACAATTAAAATTGAAACCAAAATCAGCCAGATTGAAAAGAATCATCTGGTGATTTCCATGGAAGACAATGGGCCCGGTATTCCTAAAAATAATCTCGACAGAATATTTGATCCATTTTTTACAACAAAGGCAGTCGGGAAAGGTACGGGTCTCGGGCTTTCAATATGCTACGGCATTATTCAGAAAATGGGAGGGAAAATAGATGTCCACAGCCAGATTGGTAGTGGGACTAAATTTCGTATATGGATACCGTTTCAGGAAGAAATAATTGAAGTTACAGATAATGACAGTGAGTCAGAAATTCAAGGAGAAAAAACATGAACAGGATTAAATTATTACTCGTGGATGATGAAAAACCGTTTCTGGATACCATTACCAAACGTCTGGAAAAAAGAGGGATGAAAATCCAGGCGGCATACAGTGGCAAAGATGCTCTGGTCGAGCTTGAAAACAATAAAGCCATTGAGGTCGTTATCCTTGATGTAAAAATGCCGCAAATGGATGGTGTTCAGACATTGATTGAAATTAAAAACAGGTTCCCCCTTGTAGAAGTGATCATGCTGACCGGTCATGCAACTGTTGAAACAGCGATTGACGGGATGAAACTAGGCGCATTTGATTATCTGATGAAACCCTGTGACATTGATATGCTGGTGGCCAAGGTCAAGGATGCCATGGAAAAGAAAAGAAAACATGATGAAAAAATTATGGAAGCCCGGATGAAGGAAATTTCAGGCCGGATGGTCTAAGGAAAAGAGGGGGATGTTATGATTGGTAATCGTAAAGAGGAAAAAATCATAAGTGTCCTGCTTGTTGATGATGAAAAAGGATATATCAATGTTCTGGCAAACAGACTGTCCAAAAGATCCATAAATGCCACAAAAGCGTATTCCGGCGGTGAAGCGATACAGATCTTACGTAAAAATGATTTTGATGTAGTGGTTTTGGATTTGAAAATGGAAGATATGGATGGCGTTGAAGTGTTAAAGATAATGAAAAAAATGGCACCTGAAGTGCCCGTGATTTTTTTGACAGGACATGGTTCACAGGAAGCCGCCAGGGAAGGCATTTCATTTGGTGCATTTGATTACCTGACCAAACCTTGTGAGCTTTCTGAATTAATTGAAAAAATTAAAGAGGCTTACCAGTGTCAATTAGAGGAATCAAAAGGATCTCATATAGAGTGATAAATGGATTTTACAACGGTTGTTGAACAATAGCTGACGGTTAAGGAGAAAATATGTTTTATAAGACAAATGGATTTAAACTCTGTGTTGCTTTTTTAGTGGGTGTTATCGTCTTCCTGCTGCCAAGACCGGAAGGAACGCAATTCAAAGTTACAGGTGATGAAGGCAGAATACTCATGCAGAATGTGAATGAACATTTTGTTGTTGTTCCAGAAGGAAAAATAAAAACAGAATCATATATTTTAAAGGCAAAGAACCCTGGGTCACTTGAGGCCACTGTAAAATTTTTAGATCAAAAAGCAAAAGATTTAAATTTAGACAAGGCCCGAGTAGATTATGTTGACGGGCTTTCGCCAAAGGCAAAACGCTTCCTGGCAATTCTTGCAGTTCTTGTGATATTATTTGTAATCGAGCCTATCCCCCTGGAAATAACCGCAGTCTGCATCGGGGTCTTCCTGGTTATCATGCAGGTCACCGACGTAAAAAGTGCCTGGGCCCCATATATGCATCCGGTGGTCATTTTTATCATGTGCTGCCTTATTTTTGCCATTTCCCTTGACAAGGCCGGCATAACCAAACGGCTGGGATATTATATAATCAAAAAAGCCGGGAACAGTATTACCCGATTTACCTTTATCATTGCCATAGGCCTCGGGCTTTCATCATCTTTTATGCATGATGCCGCCGCCTGTGCCATAGGGATTGTTACCATGCTGCCCCTGATGCGGGCGGCCGGTATTGAACCCCACACCAATACGGCCAAGTTCATGATGCTGTCCTTACCCTTTGCCTGCTCAAGCGGCGGCATGGGAAGCCTTATCGGAGGGGGACGCTGTATGGTATCAGCTGCTTTTTTAAAAGAATTTACCGGAATTGAGATTACCTTTTTTGAGTGGATATTATATGCCATGCCGGCAGCCATCATTACAACCCCGATTGCTGTATTTATTGTATACATGGTTTACAGACCGAACCCAAAATACAAGTTACCGGAGTTTGATGAAGATTTGGGGCCCATGACAACACTTGAGAAAAAAACACTGGCCATTATTGGCCTTTCCTTTGCCTTATGGCTGACCAAGGGGCTCCATGGCATTGATTATTCAGTTACCGGTATGCTGGGGGTGGCTGCCCTAGTGTTGTTTAAAGTGTTGAAATGGAGAGACATCAATGACAACCTGGAGTGGGGGACTGCCCTGTTTATATTTGGCGGCGGGATTTCACTGGGGCTTGCCATGGGATATTCAGGAGCAGCGGATTATTTTGCCAATTTGTTCTTTCCTTTGATCCAGGGAAAAGGCTGGCTGGTTCTTTTTATCGGTGTGGGTGTTTTCGGGGCTTTAGTGACCAATGCCATGGCCAATGTTGCCGCGGCCGCCTTGATTCTTCCCATTGTTATCCCCATGGCACAGCTTGAAGGGGTTAATCCGGTGGTATTGGCGCTTTGCATGGGAATGGCCACATCATTTGCCATGCTGCTGGTTATCGGTTGCCCTCCCAATGCCATTGCATACAGTTACCGGTATTTTAAAGCATCTGACCTGACAAAGGTCGGTCTGGTTGCCACGCCGATTTTACTGACAGTATTAGTTGTTGTTGCAGCTGTGTGGTGGAGAATACTGGGTTTAGTTTAGGGGGAATAGTTGCATGAACAAACTCTATGATAACAAGCTCCGCCTTCTTATTGTGGATGATGAAGAAGGATTCAGAAGGACAATCGCTAAAAGGCTTGCCAAAAGAGGGTTGAAACCCGTGCAGGCCTCTGGGGGGGAAGAGTGCCTGGGTATTCTTAAAAAAACCCCCATGGATGTGGTGGTTCTGGATGTTAAAATGCCCGGGATCAGCGGAATTGATACGCTGAGGCTCATCAAGCAGGAGTTTGCAAAAACTCAGGTAATCCTTTTAACCGGCAATGTTGCAGTCTCGGATGGGATTGAAGGAATCAAATCCGGTGCATTTGATTATTTGACAAAACCTGTGGAAATTGATCATCTGGTGAATAAAATAAAACAGGCGTTTGAAATGATCCGACTGGAAGAAGAAAAACAAAAAGAACTTGAATACCGGGCAAAGCTGGAAAAAAAAATGATTGATACGGAACGACTTGTATCTCTTGGCACGATGTCCACCGGCATTGCCCATGAAATCAATAATCCTCTGGCTATCATCAATGAATCTGCCGGATTTATGAAACAGGTTATCAGTACACTGGAAATGTCTATGTTCTCCCAGAAAGATGCATTATTGATGGGAATAGAAAAAATTGAAAAAGGCATTAAAAGAGCTCGCAAGATAACCCATCAGCTTTTGGACCATGTAAAAAAACCGGAATCGCAATTTTCCGAGGTTAATCTGAAAGCATTGCTGTATGAAACACTGGGTCTGTTAAAAAAAGAACTGAAAGATAAAAACACAACGATTAATTGGAAAATCGATAAGAAAAAGAATGTTGTTTGGAGTGATCCCTATCAGATTCGGCAGGTTTTGATGAACCTTCTGAGCAATGCTGTTCATGCGTTGCAAAAAAATGGTTCCATTACGTTGTCCATCTGTGAAGTTAATGAGGATATCATTCTTGAAATTAAAGATAATGGGATCGGGATACCCAAAGAAAATTTGAGCAAAATTTTTGATCCTTTTTTTACCACCAAGTCCTTTCATGAAGGGACCGGCCTGGGGCTGTTTGTGGTCCATAAAATTCTTTCCAATCTTAACGGTAAAATTGATGTCGCAAGTACGGTGGGCAAAGGGACTTGCTTTCAGGTGAGGCTGCCGAAATACGATAAATCAAACGGATAATGACAAACTTCGATAATATATGAAAAAGAAAGGAGAAAACTCCCATGATTAAAATACCCGCTAAAGTCTTGATAGTGGATGATGAAAAAGATTTTGTTGAAATGTTTTCCCTCCGGCTGGAAGGACAGGGTGAAAAAGTATCCACGGCCTACAGTGGTAAGGATGCATTAAAGGTGCTGGAAACGACAATCATTGATGTGGTCATCCTGGATATCAGGATGCCGGGCATGGATGGAATTGACACCTTAAAACAGATAAAAAAGCTTTATCCCATTGTTGAAGTCATTTTGTTGACCGGACATGGATCAACGGAAACCGCAGTGGAAGGTATGAAACTGGGGGCGTTTGATTACCTGATGAAGCCGGCTGATTTTAAAGATATAAAAGTCAAACTGGAAAATGCCAGGAAACGAAAAGATGAACAGGAAGAACGAATCCGCCAGGCTGAAGCCAGGTTTCTTTTAAGAAGAAGCGGAGATGTATAAAACTCAATATGGTTTAATGCAGGGAGGATATTAAATGAAATCTATTCTGGTAAAAGATTTAATGGTTTCGCTTTCAGAGTATGCCACTGTTCATGAGGGGGCCACATTATCAGATGCACTGGATGCGCTTGAAAAGGCCCAGGAACAATTTGATAAAAGCAAATACCGGCACCGGGCGATTCTTGTGTGTGATAAGAAAACCAACAAGGTTATCGGTAAACTCAGTCAGCTGGATGTGATACGGTCTTTGGAGCCCAAGTACGAACAGTTTACGGAAGAGAAGGCTTTTCCCCAGATAGGCATGTCCCATTTTGGATTCAGCCCGCAATTTATGAAAGGTATTTTGGAACAATATGAATTATGGTATGAGCCGGTAAAAGATATATGCGGGAAGGCAGGCAAACAAAAAGTAACAGAGCTCATGCACACCCTGACGCCAGGGGAATATGTCAAAGAAGATGCAAATTTGGGAGTGGCCATCCACCAGCTTATTATGGGGCACCATCAATCTCTTTTGGTAACAAAAGGTGAAGATATTGTCGGAATTTTACGATTAACAGATGTTTTCAAAAAAATTTGCATTGATGGAAGAAAAATGCACCAAACCCAATAGGTTACGGGATGACGGAGAAATTTACATTTCAATTGAGTCTTAAAAACAGGGTATACCTGCTCAATGCTGTTCTTTTGTGCATAACTGTCATTGGGGCGGTACTTATGGTCTGGTATACATATAAGACGGAAAAAATTTTCAAAAACATTATTGATAAAAATATTATGATTTATCAATCTGCTGAGGCCCTTGGCACATCCCTTGTCAACCAGAAAGGATTTGTATCGTATTATCTGCTGGACCACGATCCTGCCTGGATTGATCGGCTGAATAAGTATCAGATACTTTTCAAAGAAAATCTTGTAACAGTGAAATCCCTTGTGGAAGAACCATGGGAAAAAGATGCCGTTGCCCAGGTTGAATCCAAATATAAATATTATGTTACGGCCAGAGATAAAGTCATTGATCTATATAAATCAAGTGAATATGATAAAGGATCAGCCCTTCATAAGGATGTAAGACAAGATTTTTTTAAAATTCTGGAATTGTGCGAACAATTTAAATCGTTTCATAAAAACAAGATTGCGGATGCAATCAAAACAAGCCGGAGGGAATCCAATCATCTCAGATATGTTGCCCTTATGGCAATTGTTACAGTTGTTGTACTAAGTCTTTTGATTAATTATATTTTTGCCCGTCATATATTGGGGCCAATTCGAAAGCTGGCAGCAGAGGCAGGCAGGCTGGGAAACTCAAAATCCTCGGGAAATGAGGTTGCCGCGTTAAAACAAAGTGTTCATGGTTTGATCGAAAATGCAGAACAGACTCATCAGGAATTGAAGCGAAGCCGGGAAACCCTGATGCAATCTGAAAAAATGGCGTTGCTGGGCAAACTGGCTGCCGGAACATCGCATAGTATCCGCAATCCATTAACTTCTGTAAAGATGAGACTCTTTTCATTGAACCGTTCATGTAATTTTACAAAGTACCAACAAGAAGACTTCAACGTTATCTCCGGTGAAATAAAGCAGATTAATAAAATTGTTGAAAATTTTCTGGAATTTGCCCGTCCGCCCAAGCTGAAGATAAAAAAGATGAGCCCGTCAATTGTTGTGGACAGCGCCCTTTATCTTCTGGAGCAGCGATTAAAATCGTATCATGTGACCACAAGGTTAATCCGGCACAGTCCTCTTAGCGATACATTCATAGACCCGGAACAGCTCAAAGAGGTGATTATTAATATCATTATCAATGCCTGTGAAGCAATGGATAAGACCGGTTTGATCATTATCCATGAAGAAGAAAGTCATGTGGAGCCGTTAAAAAAAGTAGATGTTATCAGGATAATAGATGATGGTGCAGGAATTCCTCAAGAAATCAGAGAACAGATATTTAATCCTTTTTTTACCACCAAAGATGAAGGGACAGGCCTTGGGTTGAGTATAGCGTTTAATATTATAAATGAACATGGGGGGTGGCTGGATGTGTCCAGCGAGGAAGGCGAGGGGTCATCCTTTGTTATTACGCTTCCCATAAAGGATTCATAACATGGATACCGTTTTAGTAATTGATGATGATGACCAATTAAGAAAAAGTTTTTGCAAGCTTTTAAAAGAGGAAGACTATGCGATTATCAGTGCTGCTTCCGGTGAAGCCGGCATTGAAATTGTTAAACAGAATGTTTTGGATCTGGTTATTCTGGATTTGCGATTGCCCGGAATAAACGGGATGGAAACATTCAAACGAATCAAGAAAATCGATTCAAAACTGCCGGTCATTATTATAACCGCTTATGGTACAACCCAAATTGCCATAGAAGCTACCAAAATGGGGGCCTATGATTATGTCCTCAAACCATTTGATGTGCCGGATATGCTTAATTTAATCGAACAGGCAATAGAGGCGGGATATTTTATGAGATCGCCGGTTGAAGTGGATGCTGCTCCTGATAAAGAGTCCGGAGATGTGATTATCGGTCAAAGTAAACTCATGCAGGATGTATACAAATCAATAGGCCGGGTCTCTCAAACCGATGCAACCGTTTTAATACTGGGAGAATCAGGGACTGGAAAAGAATTAGTAGCAAGGGCAGTCTATCAGCATGGTATTCGTTCGGATAAGGCCTTTTTAATCATTAATTGTGTTGCCATACCTGAAAATCTTCTTGAGAGTGAATTGTTCGGTTATGAAAAAGGTGCATTTACCGGAGCTTCCCAGCGACATATCGGGAAAATTGAGCAGGCAAACGGCGGTACAGTGTTCTTGGACGAAATCGGGGATATGCCGTTAAATATACAGGGCAAAATTTTAAGGTTGTTACAGGAAAAGAAGATTGAAAGGCTGGGAGGTGAAGAAATCATTCCTGTCGATGTTCGAATTATTGCTGCGACAAATAAAAAACTGGAACAGGCTATCAAGAATAAAAAATTCCGGGAAGATTTATATTTCCGTTTAAAAGTGGTTGCCATAGAACTTCCTCCATTGAGGGACAGGCGAGAAGATATCAATAGTCTGATTTCATATTATATGGCTAAATTTTCCAATGAATTAAAGGTTGATAATCCGGGTATTCAAAAAGAAGCTTTAACGCGGTTAAATCGTTATGACTGGCCCGGAAATATAAGGGAGCTGTCAAATTTGATTCAGAAAGTCCTTATCTTTAACAGAGGGGCGCCAATTTCCATAACAGATCTGGAACAGGTAATAAATAAAAAAGAAAAAACTAAATTCACTGAAGAGATCAAATTAAATGATATCAAGGAGTGGGTCCGGCAATTATTATCCAAGCCATCTGAAAATTACCGTTTTGATGATTTTATAGACATGGTTTCAACTATTGTTATCGCCGAAGCTCTGAAAATAACGAACGGAAACCGTTCCCAGGCTGCGAAACTCTTAAGCGTCTCAAGACCGACACTTCATGCCAAAATTGACAAATATCATATTAAGCTTAAAACCGAAATATCAGATTAGCAGGGGAGTTGGTAATTTGCAGTTCGAATAAATTAGCCGCCGGGATTGGCAATTTTATATTGCAAATCCCGGCGGCAGTTGATTATTCTTTTACCATCAGGTCACAAATGAGCATGAAAATATCTGTAAGTCTTAATATGCCAATCACCTTATTCTGTTTGTTCAATACTATCAAAGACTGGTGGTGGCCCAGGATAAACTGGTGAATTGCCTCTGGAATAGAGAGATCTTCGTTAACATATTCGCCTTCCTGGGGAGAATACATTATGTCTTTTACTTTTCTGTTTTTTGCCTTTTTGACAAGAGACTCGCAGCTTTCATCCCAGAGATTGTAGTTTTCCACCAGAGAATGTAGGAAATCATCACTCAACCCGAATCTGGACAATCCCATTTTGGAAAGGTGGTCGGAGCTTCCAAACTGACTGTATTTTGGCTCAAGTGCACGTAAAATATCAAGGGAAGATACTTTTCCGGAAATGTCACCATCTTTATCAAAAACAAGAACCGCCCGGTGTTTGTATTTAGACTGATCCGCTGTCTGATGGGAAGCAAGAAGTGTCCTGACAGCTGTTTCAAGAGTATCTTCTTCATTTACGGTAGCATACTCCAGCAAAGGAACCATTATCTCTTTGACTTTTATTAATTCCATTTTATTTTCTTCCCTTATTGATGTTATAGCATAATCTTCATACCCATGAGAGGCCAAATAACGTAAACGGCAATACCAGTTATTATCATCAACATAATGCTGGCCGGGATACCATAGCCAAAAAACTCACCGGTGGTGAATTGTTTTGAATCATAGGCTATCGCATTAGGCGCCGCACCAACCAAAAGCAAGAAGGGCATGCCCGCCACGACAAGGGCTGAGAATGTGATTACATCAGGTCCTACACCGAGATAAGGTCCTATAACCAATGCAACAGGCAGGACGATGGCAATGGCTGCAACATTCATAATAAAATTGGTCAACATCATAACAAGAAATGACATACTCATTACAAAGACAAACCAGTTGGAATCTTTGAACATGCTCAGCCAGTTGATGGCAATCCATTCTGCAGCTCCTGTTTCCCAAAGGCAGAAACCAATACTCATGGCACCGCCAAACAATAAGATAATGTTCCATGGAATAGATTCAAGGTCTTTAATGTCCAGAATTCTAATTACAAAAAATAGAACAGTAGATGTCAGGATAATGGCTGACTTGTCAATGGGTTTTAATATTGCAACATAAGGCCTGATAGACATCAGGAAAATACATACGAAAATGATTGAAGCGGCAATAATTTCATTTTTAGTAATGGATCCCATGGCTTTGCTGAGTTTTTTTGCTTTCTCCCTTAAGCCCGGAATAGTTCTTTGCTCGGGTTTGAAAAAGATCATAAAAAATCCCCATAATGCAAAGGTCATGAGCCATCCAATGGGGAACATGTAAAAGGCCAATTGGAAAAAAGTGATATCCGTGCCCACAAGTTCTTTATAAAAACCCAATGCTACTGCGCCCCGGGCTGCACCCAGCAGGGTAACGATACTTCCGGCCCCTGCAACATAGGCCATTCCAATGAACAGCCCCTTACCGAATCGGGTGGGTGTCTCAAAGTCATCACTATAGAGTCCATAGACGGTGATGAGAAGTGGAAACATGGTTGCGGCAACTGCTGTATGGGCCATGATATGGGTCAAGGCAGCAGTGACCACAAAACAGCCAAGGTATATCATGCTGGTTTTTTCACCCACAATGACAAGCATCTTGTAGGCAAGCCGCCGTGTCAGGCCTGTTTTGGTGAATACGATTCCAATCACAAGGGATGCAAAGATAAAGACTACCGAAGGATCAAACATCTGTTGGAAGGCGGTTTTGGCAGGCCGGATCAGAAAGACTGCCTGCAAAATTCCCATAAAGAGGCTGGTAACACCAATGGGAACTACTTCAAAGACCCACCATGTACCCCCTAAAAGAAATACAGCCAGGGCACCTTTTGCCTGCTGGCTCAACACAAAGTGTTTGCCGGCAGGATCAATTGCATCCGGCCAGGGTGGGGAAAAGTTGACAACAATAAATAGTATTACACCTATGAGTAAAAATAGGATGCGTTTCCAATCGAATTTTGAGCCGGTTAAGGCTGCTGTATCAGTGCTCATGTTAATAATAATCTCCTAATAGTTTATATATTTTTTCATAGGGTTATATCGACCCTTTAATTTTTAATTTTGTTTTAAATAAGATAAGAAATTACTTTTTGTCAAGGAAAGTATAGAAAAAACAATGATTAGTGATGTGTCAGATATTAATAAGCGGGCAGGTGATACTTCAAAAGCCACGTCATTATCCCATTTGAATCCAGAGTTAAATAAATGGGATAATGACGGTGATGAGGCTCAGCCACCATGCCGCTGGAGAATATCTTTGATTTTTTCCTCCATTTGTTTTTCAACAATGAGCATTTTTTCAGTTTTTGCATTTTTAATTTTTTCTGACAGGGCTTCAAGATCTGCCGGTTTTTCAAGAAAATCCGTGGCACCGATTTTCATGGCTTCAACTGTTTTTTCAACAGTGGCATAACCGGTGAGCAGAATGATTTGCAGCTCGGGCTTTAGATTTTTAATCGCTTTCAATGCTTCCATACCATCCATTCCCGGCATTTGAAAATCCATAACAATGGCATCAAAAGACTCTTTTTTTAAAATAGACAGTGCTTTGTCAGCTGAGTCTGTAGTGGTGACCACCATACCGCGGGCTGTCATCCTCTCGGACATGATCTCCAGAAATTCTTTTTCATCATCCACGAGTAATACTTTTTCCGACATTATCTTTCTCCTTATACCGTTGGTGCTTTAGCCAAATCAATTTGGCGTAACTGGGTTCCGTTTTAACAACAAAAGGCCAAAACCGTTATTATCTTTATTCTTTTTAATGGATATATCTAAGTGTTTCATTAGGGCTCTATCTTCTTTTGATCCAAACAGGTCATCCATTAGATCGTTTTGGACTGCATCCATTGAAAACCAGATTGAGGGCGTGTCAGCATCAGTTCCGAATGAAATCACCATCTGTTTTTTTTCTTTAGCTGCAAGACAGGCTGTTTCAATGGCTTTCCAGATCATATTTTCCAGATAAAAAATGTTTGTTTCAACCATTATGCGTGATAATGGGGAGGTTACCTTGATGACAACCCCCTGCATTGCAATGAGCCTGGATGCCAAATCCAGAACAAAACTGACTGTTTCTTCAAGATTTGCAATTTGGGTTTTCCTATCAACACCGTGGGAAAATCGGTTTAATTTGCGTACCACTATATCGGCTCGGTTCACCTGTCTTGTCACCCTTTGTGAGATGTCGTTGACCCGGGCAAGGGAGAGGGGTGGTTTCTTTTCAGCCATCATGGACAGGTCTTCTAAAAGTCCTGCACTTTCATTGATAATGGCCAGGCAGTTTTTAATTTCATGGGTGGCAGAGGCAGACATTTTGCCAAAAAATCGCATTCCGCTTTTGCTGAGGCCCTCTTTATCATCTACCATTATCAGTACCTGCTGTTATGGGTATTGTCAGGGTAAAACGGGTGCCTTTACCCAGGCTACTTTTTACCATGATATCTCCGCCGATTTCCTTAATCAGTCCGTAAGTAATAGACAGACCAAGACCCGTACCCCAATGATCGTCTTTAGACGAATAGAAAGGCTCAAAGATCTTATCAATATCTTCAATAGAAATGCCGCTTCCATTATCGGAAACGGTTATTGTCAATTTATCCTTTTCCTTGAGTTTGATAGAGATAGTGAGCTGCCCACCATCTTCCATTGCAGCAAAGGCATTTTCAATCAGGTTTAAAAAAATTTGCTGCAGACTGCCTTTATCGCATTCAAAATCTGGAATGACGTCCTGGTTGTCCACAGAGATAGTGATGCTTTGGCGTTCGGCATCCTTTTTAAGAAAGGCCAGCACCTGTCCGACGACTTCCCCTATATCCACCGGCTCTATGCTGGGCTCCATATGGCGGGCAAAATCCAGCAGCCGCCGGGTGATGCCCCCGCACCGCGTAACCGCATCAAGAACATCGTTGGCAAGGGGAATCAGCCGATCATCCGAAGAAAAATCTTCTCTCAGTGTAAACAGGTCCAGAATCAACCCTGTTTTCTGATTGATAATGGCCAGAGGGTTATTGATCTCATGGGCAACACCCGAAGCCAGGCGGCCTATGGATGCAAGTTTTTTTGCATATTCGGCATGGCGAAGGGCTTCAGTCCTTTTGCGATCTGTTGAATGGATGCGCCCCACAAGATAGGTTGCCGTACCCATTATGGACAATAAAATCAAAACAATGCTGACAGCCAGATACCAGACCAGTTTGAGCCTGGGTTTGAGCCACAGGTCGGTGAGCCACTTTTTGCTCTTGACCAGCACGAATATTAAAGAGGTGTCCGGTATCCTGGCATACCCTGCAATAACTGGTTTTCCTTTTGGGGTCACATCTTCTTCGATTCCGGAATTCTCGTTGAACAGGTTAACGTTAAAAATATCAGAAGTGCCCGGCCTGCCGTAATAAAAGGAGGGGGTCAGCAAAGCACCATCTTCATTGACAACAAATATGTCATTGTCCTCTCCGGCATCAGAGTGGACGATATAATCAAGGGCTGATTTTTTTAGATCTTTGGAAAAAGAGATGGAAGCGGCAGCAGAGCTCAGGATTTTTGACATGCTGCTTTCTACCTCATCTTCGATGATCCGGCGTGTGAGGCTAAAGTCCACAAGGGTCATGACAAAAAGGGGCAAAAGGGCCATAAAGGAGGTAAACAGCACAAGCAGCTTCCACTTCCGCCGGAAATTAAAAGTAGTGTGCGAATGGCTGCCTGCAATATCCCGGTGGTCCCAGAATGCGGGTTTAAGTTTTTTCAATCGTTTCATGAATTTCACTTACGCATTTAAAAATGTGTTTCACACCGTTGTTTATTTACCGGTTTTAATTTTCTCATGTGCTTTTTTCAGGGTCTCACTTAATATGTTGATATTTACCGGTTTTTGCATATATGCAAAGGCACCCATATCCATGCACTTTTTCCTGTCCTGTCCTGATCCATGACCGGTCAGTACAATCACTTCGATCTCAGACCGGCTCTGTTTCACTTCTTTTAGGATTTCCATTCCGTCAATCCCGGGCATTTTTAGATCAATGATCATCACTTCCGGGGCATCATTACGAACCAGATCCAGTGCTGATTTTCCGTCGTATACAATTGCAGTCCCCATATCCCGTATTTGCAAACGTTCTGACAAAGTCAGCACAAATTCTTTTTCATCGTCCACCAAAAGGACTTTAGAAGGCATCTCTACAGAACTTTTTTTAGAGACATCTAACTTCTGATATACCTGTTTCATTTCTTGAGAAACCTTATGGCTGCTGTAAGTATTGCATTTGGCATTGACATATGTTACCTAAAAATAAAAGCTAATAGCAACCAACCGAAATGATCGGTCGGATTTTGTCAAATTATTTAAATTCGCTAAAAAAGTCAATGTCAAACATGAAAAACAAGATACCCGAAAAAGCGAGACTGCTGGAAAAACTTCGTAAAAATGGATTTAAGGTTCCGGATTTTATTTATGTACCGGCAGATCAATTCAACAATAATAATTTTACACAACTGGATTCATTTTTAGATAAACATCGTGAAAGTTATAAAGTCATTGCAAGAAGCGCCCATCCTCTGGAATCTGAGTATACCGGCGGTACCTTTGATTCTCTTGATACCTATGCAGATATTGGCGGAATAAAATATGCGCGGAATCGAATGATAAAAATAGCTGAGACGTCGAAATGGCTATCCATCCGCCGGCAGCAGATGTTCAACCATGCACCCCAAATCGATATAAATGAAATGGGTGTCATTGTCATGCCTTTTGTCAATGGTTCCAGCGTCATGGCAAAAATGATAGTTAACCACTGGGAATTTGGTTACTGCAGGAACCGTTCACACAAGGTCCAAAACGAACCCCACATCACCAATGTTCCTCATGATCACAGGCTGTTAAAACTATCAGAAGATATCCAAAAGGTCCTGGGGTTTAGATGCGAGATCGAGTATATTATTGCAACTGATGGAGAAATCTATGTTGTGCAGGCCAAGGATATTTCAAATATTGAGACGCTGGAGGAAAAAGAGAGCCAGCATTCCATTAAGCTTGATGGCATCAGGCGCATAAGAAAGCGCAGAAATTACAGGGAAAGGCCGGTTTATGTAATGGATAACAAGGCCTTTTATATTAACGTCATCAGCCAGTGCGAGGATTTTGTTCCAAAAAACAAAGAATTAAAGCCAGATATCAATGGGATTATATCCAGCATAAAGGCATATGAAAAGGAACTTGAATCTTTTGCTTTAAGGCACCAGCGATTTGCTGTTCTGGGGTTTTCCATACAGGATTCCTCCGAGCTCTACCAGATTGCCAACCATTATCTTGAAGATTTGCCTGATCTTCAGAAAGTCCTGTCAAAAGCCCTTCACACCAATCTTTACAAAATTGATATTTTTCTGGCAGAAGCAGATACATTGATTGCAAAGGATAAATTCAGGATCAACCTGTGCAGCCATGACGCCTATGGTATTGATACCGTACGAAATCCTCTCTGGTCAGCCTACTGGCATGTCGACCGGCACGATAAGGTGGTCAAGGAATTTATACATCTTGGTTTTAAGACCGGTGATACCATTGGAATTGATATTGATGCTGAAGACCGGCCCATCATTTCCCGGCACTAGGAATATTTTCTTGACAAAAAATCGGTTCTGCTTTAGTAAAAACACACTTTTATCTGTAAAAAAATATGAAAATAAACAAAGACTGGGGAATTTATGAGTCAATTTTTTATATCGATACTGATCATTTTATCTGGAGGCTTTTTATCCCTTGTTTTAGCACGGCAAGTTAAATTGATGAAGATAATTACGGTTTTTTTATTAAGCACTGGTTGTTTTTTGGGCTTAATGGATGCTGTGATAAAAATCATGCAGCCAAGCAGTGCCGGTGCGTCCTTTAAATATTTGAATGTTTTTTCACTGACATTTCAAATTGATGGACTTTCTGCTTTTTTTCTTGTGGTTATTTTTGCAGTTTCTCTCCTTTCCGCTATTTACAGTTTTCATTACATGGATCATGAGGGAAAAGCTATGAGAACAGCGGTTAACTATTTTTTCTTCAGTATTCTAATTGCCTCTATGGCACTGGTAGTAACTGCCGCCAATATGATAACATTCATGTTGTCCTGGGAAATCATGTCCCTGTCATCTTTTTTCCTGGTTATTTACAAGCATAACTCTGCTGAAAGTCGAAGAGCCGGGTATCTTTATTTTGTTTTTTCCCATGTTGGCGCCATGTTTATATTCGCAGCCTTTGGAATTGTTTACGGCTATACTGGCAGCTTTGGATTTGAAAATATGAATGCTCTTTCCGAAACCGCAAAAATTCTGGTATTTATTTTTTCCTTTATTGGTTTTGGATCAAAAGCAGGAGTATTCCCCTTTCATGTCTGGTTACCCCATGCCCATCCTGCCGCCCCAAGTCATATTTCCGCCGTCATGTCCGGAGTTATGATTAAAACCGGTATTTACGGTATTGTAAGGATTTATTCCCTTTTGGATTTTCATACCCCTCTTTTTGGAAATATTGTTCTTGTTGCCGGAGTGGTTTCAGGTATTCTGGGGATTGTCTATGCCCTGGGCCAACAAGATCTTAAACGATTACTGGCCTATTCCAGTGTTGAAAACATTGGCATTATTTTAATCGGGCTGGGTATTGGAATGATTGGTGTTTCATCCCAAAATCCTTTGATGGCGGTTCTTGGATTTACAGGCGGATTTCTTCACGTTCTTAATCATTCCATTTTCAAGTCCCTTTTGTTTATGGGTGCAGGAATGGTTCTTCATAAAACAGGAAAGCGTTCCATTGATGCTCTGGGTGGATTGCTGAAAAATATGAAAATTACCGGAACAGCATTTATTATTGGTTCCCTGGCCATTTCCGGTCTTCCGCCCTTTAACGGATTTGTAGGGGAATTTTTTATATATATCGGTGGATTTAAAGGTGTTGCCCTTGATAAATCTGCTTTTGTCATGAGTATCTTAGCAATTGTCAGCCTTGCAGTTATCGGCGGCCTGGCACTGGCCTGCTTTACAAAGGTAATTGGTATTGCCTTTCAAGGTGAACCAAGGACTAAAGCTGCTGTTAATGTTGATGAAAAAGGCCCGGCCATGCTGATATCCATGTCGATTCTTGCCGGCGCCTGTATTTTTATCGGTATATTCCCAAGGATTTTTATTTATATGTCAATCAAAGCTGTTTCCGCTTTGAACCTGGGATACGCCCGTGTTCCCCTTGAGCCATTTGAACAGATGGCAGGAAATATTACGCTTGCAGCAACTATTTTCCTTATCACCGTATTAGTGGTGTTCGCAATCCGATGGTTTTTTTACAGGGGCAAAACTATTACAAGTTCAGGGACATGGGGATGTGGTTTTACTCAGCCAACGGTTAAAATGCAGTATACGGGGTCTTCATACGCATCGTTTCTTCTTGATTTTTTCAGACCTGCTGCACCCTTGGACGAAGATCATCCAAAAGTCACAGGACGATTCCCTTTAAATACATATTACAAAAGTTGTGTGAATGATATTGCAGAACTTAACATGAAAGGGGTTATCGTTAATCCGGTGTTGTTTTTATTTGATAAACTTAGATGGATTCAACATGGTGATATCCATCTTTATATCGGGTATATTTTACTGGCTATAATATTGTTGTTGTTTTTTATATAAAATAAATAAATGGGAAAACTTCATGATTGAATCCATTATTCTCTGGTGTCTTGCAATTTTAACGGCGCCTTTTTTTGCAGCGGTCATCATTAAGGTAAAGGCATTTTTCGGAGGGAGAACGGGATCACCCCTGCTGATTAATTATTACACTCTGATCAAGCTTTTTAAAAAGGGATCTGTTTATAGTACCAGCACTACTGCTGTTTTTAAACTTGGACCCATTATTTCATTTGCTTGTGCAATCACTGTGCTCATGTTTTTGCCCATTGCCGGACACAACTCGATTTTTTCATTTAACGGGGATGTTATTTTTATTTTATATCTAATGGGACTTGGCCGTTTCTTTACGATTGCTGCGGCCATGGATACAGCATCTCCCTTTGAAGGCATGGGGGCTGCAAGAGAAGCTTATTTTCCGATTATCTGTGAAGCTGCCATGTTCATGATTTTAATTTTCTTTTACCGGTTGACCGGGCAATTACAGCTATCGGCTTATTTTTCAGGAGACAATACCATTGCACTGTGGAATTTGGGCGGTGCCCCTTTATTATTTATAGTGATTTCCTTTTTTATTATTCTTTTGACGGAAAATTCAAGGGTTCCTGTTGATGATCCTGCCACACATCTGGAACTTACCATGATCCATGAAGTAATGGTTTTAGATCACAGCGGACCCGATTTCGGATTGATCGAGTTGGGTTCTTTTTGTAAATTATTTTTTTACTCAGCACTAGTTTCAAGGCTGATTTTACCGTTTGATTTTAAGATTTCGGCAATTGGTTTTTTAATTTTTATTATAGGGCTTATCATTGTATATGTGGCCATCGGTGTTACGGAATCGGTCATTGCCCGGTACAGAATGGATAAAGTTCCGCAATTTGTCCTGACATCTTTTGCCCTGGCCTTTTTTGCAACCATTATCACTTTGGAGTTTATCAAATGATACTACATCCGGTTGATACTATTTTGTCACTTGTACTGCTTTCTGTTTTATTCTCCTTTGGCACAAGCAGGCTTCCCGGACTGATAAAGGTAATTGCTTTCCAGGGAATTGTAGTGTCCATGGTTCCTTTCTTTATTGGTCACGATATGAATGCCGGTGGAATAGTCTTCACCTTTGCAACTTTAATAATCAGGGGTATTATTATTCCAATGAGCATTTATGTGGCCATAAAAAAAGTGGCCATCAAAAGAGAGGTGGAACCCATTATCGGGTTTCATGCCTCCATGCTGTGCGGTCTTGGATTAATCGTTGCAGCCACATATACCAGTCGCCAGTTGAATATTCCATCCATCAGTGACTATACGCTTTTATTTCCGACAGCTATAGCGCTTCTGGTTGCAGGAATGTTTCTGTTAATGGCCAGGCGAAATGCCATTGCCATGGTATTGGGTTACATCATGATGGAAAATGGAATTTATCTTGTAGGAACAACAATTTCAGTTCGTGCCCGCCATATTGTTGAATTCGGGATTTTGCTGGATGTGCTTGCCGGCGTTATGATAATGGCCATTATACTTCAAAATATCAAACGAACCTTTGATGATGTTGATACGGCAAACTTAAGAACTTTAAAGGAATAGGTGTTATTTCATGGTAGAAATTGTTTTTCTGACGCCTTTTATAACAGGCATTATTGCTTTTTTTCTTCCAAAAGCGATTAGTCGCAAGCTTTTAGTGGCTACTGGTGCGATTCATCTTTTTCTTTCACTTTTTCTATGGAAAAACAGACCAGAAGCAATTTTTAATAACTATTTTGCTGTGACACCCGAAGGCTTGTTATCGTTATTGGTTATTTCATTATTATTTTTTCTTATTTCCATCTATACGGTTGCCTACCTGAAAGAGAGTGAAATTCAAAAAGAAAATATTTTTACAGGATCCATGATTCTGTTTTTATCAACCATGACAATGGTGACCTTATCCGATCATATCATGGTAATGTGGATCGCCATTGAAGCAACAACCCTTGCCAGTGCTCCGCTGATCTACACCCATAGATCCTCAGCATCCCTTGAAGCCACCTGGAAATATGTGCTCATATGTTCTGTCGGTATAGCCATGGCACTTTTAGGGTCAGTCTTTATTACACTTGCCATGGACATTGGCAATGTCGATGCCCCCTTATCTTTTTCAGCACTGACCCAGGTTGCCAAAACACTGGATCCCATGTGGCTGAAAGCAGGATTTGTCTTCATACTGGTTGGATATGGCACAAAAATGGGCCTTGCGCCCATGCACACCTGGCTTCCAGACGCACACAGCGAAGCGCCCAGCCCTGCTTCTGCACTATTATCCGGGGTGCTTTTAAATTGTGCGTATCTGGGTATCTTTAAGACCAATAAAATCATGCATGCAGCAGGACTGAATGATTTTTCAGGCACGATTCTGATTGTTTTCGGCTTGATGTCCATTCTGGCAGCAGCAACATTTATTCTTAAGCAGAACGAATATAAAAGAATGCTCGCCTATTCCAGTATCGAGAACATGGGAATCATCGCCGTTGGAACAGGTATCGGCGGTATCGCTGCATATGGCGCTATGATCTGTATGATTCACCATAGCCTGATCAAATCCTCTCTGTTTTTGTCATCGGGAAATATTTTATTGGGGTATGGTGACAGATTCATTAAAAACACAGGTGATATGGTAAGGCGTATGCCCAAAACATTTGTGGCTTTTTTTGGCGGTTTTGTCGGTATCTCAGGATTTCCTCCCTTTGGCATTTTTATCGGTGAAATGTTTATTATTGTCGGTGCGTTCAGAACCGGCCACTATATAACAGCCGGTATTTTTATTTTAAGCCTTTGTGTCATTTTTGCCGGATTTGCCAACCAGGTCATGAAAATTTCCTTTGATGATTCAGATTCAAATAAAACAATCGGCTTAAAAGAAAAGGCCAGCCTTGTCTGGCCTCAATATATATTGCTGTTAACATCCCTGATATTATGCTTCTATATGCCGGACACATTATATCAAACTATAATTGATGCAGTGACTGCCATTGGCGGAGGACTTAAATGACTAACGCTTTTTTAGAAATATCAAATGGTGAGAAACTATCAAGAGAACAGATTCCTCATCTTTCATTTAATGATTTCCAGGAAAACGCACTGGATATTATAAAAAATGGCGGAAAGGTTGTTCAGTATTTTGGCTATCAGGATGATTTATCCATGAAATTTCTGGCTGTTTTGAGAACGGACAAGCTTTTTGTAGCAGGCTGTGATGCACCGGATTCTTATCCAAGTTTCAGTAAAATATGTGAGCCCTTTCATATGTTTGAAAGAGAAATTGCCGAACAATTCGGTATCCGGCCCGAGGGACATCCCTGGCTGAAAATGGTCAGGTACCATCCCAGTTACAGAGAGGATATGCCGGATGTTTTTGGGAACGACTACAATAAAGATATCCCGGGAAATTATGATTATTACCAGGTTGACGGCGATGAAATCCATGAAGTGGCGGTTGGGCCGGTTCATGCCGGTGTTATAGAACCCGGCCATTTCAGGTTTAACTGCATTGGTGAACGCGTACTTCATCTGGAAATTCAGCTGGGATATCAGCACAGGGGAGTAGAAAATCTTTTCTTAAACGCTGAAGCAAAAAGATTACCCATTCTTGCTGAAAATATTGCAGGGGATACCACCATCGGCCACAGTCTGTGTATGGCACAGGCGGTTGAGTCACTCACATCAACTACACCTGATAAGGGTGCTCAAATTATTCGAACCATAGCACTGGAACTGGAACGGCTTGCCAATCATATTGGTGATCTTGGAGCGTTAAGCGGTGATGTGGCTTTTTTACCACCGGCCAATTATTTTGGCCGTATCCGGGGTGATTTTTTAAATTTGTCTCTTCTGCTATGCGGAAACAGATTTGGAAAAGGATTGGTACGGCCCGGAGGTGTCCGTTTTTCACTGGCCGATGATATTCGAAAAACCCTTGATGAACGGATCAAGGAACTAAAACCCCAGGTGGAACATGTTCTTGATCTTCTTTTTTCTGCCTCAACTGTTCGGGCTCGTTTTGAAGACTGCGGTATCGTCAGCAATTATGATGCACAGCAATTAGGCCTGGTAGGGCCGGCCGGCCGAGCCAGCGGCATTCCCTATGATGTTAGAAGAAGTTTTCCCACAGAACATTATGGCCAGATAGATATTCCTGAAAACAAAAAGCCTTCAGGTGATGTGTATGCCCGGGCAAGAGTAAGATATGATGAAGTCTTACAATCACTAAATATTATTCAATCTTTGATTGACACACCTGTTGAAACACATTGTGTGGATGATATTAACTATGATCTGGCTTTTTTTTCTTTTGTGGTAACTGTAAATGAGGCGTGGCGGGGAGAAGTATCCCACGCAATTTTAACAGATAAAGATGGGAAAATACTTCGATACAAAGTTAAGGATCCTTCATTCCATAACTGGAATGGTCTTGCCATGTCATTACGGGATACAGGGATATCAGATTTTCCTTTGAATAATAAAAGTTTTAATCTTTCTTATTGTGGATTTGATCTTTGATAATAAAAAATTTATAAAAATGATAAAGAGAGTCTTAAATGCTCAATACACTTAAAAATAGATTTGAACAGGGTCATCGAACATGCAACTACCCCAATGAAAAACCAGCTGTATTTGCACGTTATCGTGGAAAACCAATCATAAAAAAAGATGTTTCATCTGATATCGTAGAAGCTTGTGCAAAGGCCTGCCCGCAAGATGCCATTGATATCGGTCAAAAGAAAATTGATATGGGGCGGTGTGTCTTCTGTGGGACATGTGAACGGATTTTCAAAGGGGCCTTTATTACTTTTACAGATGATTTTGAAATTTCTACTTCTAAAAAAGAACACCTATTGACGGATGGAGATCTTCCAGCTCTTGCCGAACACTCAAAACAGCACTTTAAAAAACTGTTTGGCCGGTCTTTACAGCTCAGGCAGGTATCAGCAGGGGGCTGTAACGCCTGCGAAGCCGATTTAAATGTATTGGCAACTCCTTTCTTTGATCTTGCCCGGTTTGGTATCAACTTTGTTGCATCCCCCCGTCATGCCGATGGCATGGTCGTGACAGGACCTGTATCCAGAAATATGAAAGCGGCATTATTGACAACACATGAAGCAATTGCTGAACCAAAAGTTGTCATTGCTGTGGGAAGCTGCACCATAACCGGTGGGCCTTTTTCAGGAAGTCCTGAAATAACTGAAGGGCTGGACACTATTTTGCCTGTGGATCTGTTTATACCCGGTTGCCCTCCGCATCCTCTGACTAACCTTCATGCATTGTTGACATTTTTTAAATAAAACTCGACTGAAAATCGCCAATTTCCCTTTAAGTTTGTTGGGCTCAAATTTTTGAGGTTGTTATTCATGCCAGTTTGTTTTATAACAGGCCTAAAAAAGTTTATGAATTAAGCAGCTTATAACGGTTGACAACGTGTACACATGAAAATATTATAACTATCTGGAACAAAACTTGACCAGTCTGACCTGATCTTTTCCGGATTTCTCCGGAAGGCTTGATCCAAATTGTACCTGATGTGCTTATACCAAAGAATAGCAAAACGGATATTTTGCTTTCATCGTTATTATTAAAGGAAGAATAAATGGAACTTTCAGTTTTTGATTTGTCAAAACATCTGGGCGTTGCCCCGAATACTATTGAACGCTGGCTACGGCAGGGGAAACTGCCGGTTTCCCCAAAAGGCGCCAATTATCGGTTTCAAACAAGTGAACTGGAAAAATGGGCATCCAAGCATAATATTAACCTGAAACTTTCGAATAAAGGCATACCTGAAAAAGAAAGAGAGTCTGTTACCCCTTTATCCGTTGCAGTCAAAAACGGCGGGGTCTATTCTGATATTCAGGCAAATGATGTGAACGGTGTTTTGAAAGCCTGCCTTGAAAAAATTTCTGATATATCAGATGATTTCAAGGCAGATCTTTTTGATCGTTTGGTTGAAAGGGAAAAGGCACTTTCAACCGGTATTGGAAATGGAATTGCCATTCCTCATCCCAGGGAGCAATTGAGCTATTTAACCAGCCCTATGGTTTCTGTTTGTTTTTTAGAGCATCCGGTGGACTATAAGGCATTGGACAATCAGCCCGTGTCAACCCTGTTTTTTTTATTGAGCCCAACACTTAAAATGCATTTGCATTTATTGTCTGTTTTGTCATTTTGTTTAAGAGACCATCAGTTTACAAATTTTCTAAAAGCAAGGCCCGATTCGGTTGCGCTGGTTGAAAAAATTGAAACACTTCAGAAAGCAAACTCGATATAGCGAACGCAATGGAGCAGCCACGTTAAATGCCTACAATAAGAAACTGGTATAAAACTATATACCATAAACTGTTTCACCTGGATGACAGGCTGCTGTTGATTATTGCAGGCTCCATTGCCGGAATCTGTAGTGGTCTTGCCGCGGTGGCATTGCGGCTATCCCTTGAATCTGTTCTTGAATGGCTTCATGGGTTTCGCCACTATGGGTGGGCTTTTATAATCCCTGCTATTGGTGCGTTGCTGTCTTCTCTCTATCTTGAAAAAATAGCCAGAGAAGGGGCAGGGCATGGTGTGCCGGAAGTGATATATTCTGTTTCAAGATATGGGGGTCTATTACGGTTTCGATCCAGTTATTCAAGATTGATTTCAAGTTTTCTCACCATTGGAAGCGGGGGGTCAGCAGGCCCGGAAGCACCTGTGGTCATGAGCGGATCAGCCATTGGTTCCAGTTTAGCCAAATTTCTTGGTTTAAACGATCGACAGCGAATTACACTGGTGGGATGCGGCACAGCTGGTGCTATAGCTTCTATTTTTAATGCCCCCATTGCAGGACTTGTTTTTTCAATTGAGGTTATTCTGGGAGAATGGAAATTTGTAAATATCATTCCCATTGCCATTGCTGCCGTGGCAGGGGCACAAGTCAGTCAGGCCATTATCCCGGAGCAGGTTATTTTTAACCACCAGCCGTTTCTGGTAGGGGCTTCGGATATTTTGCCAAGCCTTTGTCTTGCAGTGGTTACAGCCATGATTTCGGTATTATTTACAAAGGTTTTAAGGCAGACAGGGAAAATTGCCAAGAAATCTTCTTTCCCATTATGGGTCCGTGCAGTCGTCGGAGGGTGTACCGTAGGGATAATCGGGATATTTATGCCGGTTGTGCTGGGAGAGGGATACCATTTTATTCAGTCAATGATTTCCGGAACCTTTTCAATGAGTGTTTTTTTTATTTTTGTAGCTGTCTTTGCTAAAATTTTTGCCACAGCCATGACACTGGGCTGGGGGGGCTCAGGGGGAATCTTTGCACCCTGCCTGCTTATCGGAAGCCTTACCGGAATCGTGTTTCATAAAGCGCTGTTTAGTTTATTCCCGACTATCGGTTGTGCCAGTGAAGGAGCATATGCGCTGCTTGGAATGACAGGGCTTATCAGCGGGGTCATGCAGGCTCCTTTAACCGGAATTTTTCTAATAGTTGAAATTACCGGTGGCTATGAGACCATATTACCCTTAATCGTTGTATCATCCATATCCTCCACCATGAGTCACTATATTGAACCGGCTTCCTTTTATTTTAAAGAGCTGATAGAGCGGGGACAGTTTTTAAGGCCCGGTACCGATGCAAGAATCCTGTCTGATTTAAATATCCGTGAACTTATTGAGACAGAATTTATCAAGGTTTCTGAAAATATGGTGTTCAGAAAATTTATTGAGATCATAAAAACGTCAGGCCAGAATTTTTATCCTGTGATTGAAGACGGAACGGGTGAGTATAAAGGTGTGATTCAAATCAGCGCTATCCGAAAATATGCCCTGGATCCCGGAATGTATGACATGATTTTTTTAAATCAGATCATGGATACCGGAATGATGACAGCTTCTTTGGAAAATGATTTACAGGAAGTGCTGGATATGATGGATATCAATAATATGGACAGCATATCAGTGGTGGAAAATGACCGGTTTATTGGTATGATATTAAAAACAAGAATACTGGATTTGTATAGAAGGGAACTGATTATGCAAACCAGTGTCCACTAAACAGATAAAGGAGAAAAAAAGTGAACTACAAATTGCTTCATATCTTCAGGAATACCCCCTTTGGCAGGGAAACATTTCTTCAGTCATTGTATTTTTGTAAAACAATCAATGCATTTCCTGTTGCTTATATTCCAAAGAGTGATAAATTTTTAATGTATTTTCCCAATGATGCCGTTCAGGTTGATCTGGATCATTCTTATTTGAAGGCGCCCGGTACAGCCAAAAGCCATGCTGAGGATTTATTTAATGAAATGGACATCAAACCCATGTTCTATGAACCAAAAAATTTTACTGCATCTTCTTTGCCGGATATTCCCACAAATTTTGATTATTTGTGCTGTCCAAGGTCTGTCAGCGACCTGTCTTCAAAAATCGGTCTGGGCCATATCGGGCCGAAGGTCAGAAGAATTATCAAACATGCTACATTCCCGATTTTAATTACAAGCCCGGTATTTAAACCATGGAAAAGTATTTCTGTTTTTTTTGGCGGCTCTAAAAATGCATTGAATGCACTGAAATTAGGAGTAAAAATTGCCATGTCTTCAGGGTTTTCTCTGGATATCTACACGCTGCTGGAAAAACAGGATGAAGCATATTATAGAGACTTGATAAAACACGAAGGCCTTACTGAGCCTGTCAGCCAATTATCCAAACAATGGCATTTTTATAAACAATCGGATTTTGATACCATGTTATATGATGTGCCCCATAACTCATTAATTGTTTTGGGAGCTTATGGACATGGAATCATAAAGGATTTCCTGCTTGGCAGTAAAATGGAAAAGGTCCAGTCAACTGTGACAAATAATCTTTTAATTACAGGTCCTTATTGTTCAATACCTTTACAATAGTGTGTGCAGGATAAAAATTACAGATAATATCAACACATTTTTTTTATGTTATCTTGTAGCATTGAGCTGATGGCTGATAATTGATAATCTTCAAGATTTTTTTCTGTCTTGAATCAGCTTTTTTACAGGTCAATCCATTCAAGTATTTTATTTTTCGGCTTCATCCATTTGGGCCAGTTCCTTTAGTATTCCCAAAGGTGACTGACCAAGTGCTAATGCCTCAATTTTCTTGATCCTTAACTGATCATGTTCAAATTTCTTTTTCAGTCGCCTTTCATAGGCTTCTTTTATAGCATCAACAAGTTTGTCAAACTTACAGGGCTTTTCAAGGATTTTGAAAGCCCCTAATTTTGTACAGTCTACAGCAGATTCGACGGTTGCATGGCCTGACAGAATAAGGACTTCCAGATATTTGTGGTTCTTTTTAAGAATTTCAAGTACCTGAGCTCCATCGATCCCAGGCATCTGCAAGTCAATAACAGCAACATCAAACCGTCCTTTTCTTGCTGCCTCAATGGCATCAACACCATTTGTGGCCGATGTAATTTCGAAAAATTTTAATTTCAGTCGTTTTGTTATTGTTTCTAAGAATTTCACTTCATCATCTACCATAAGAAGATGGATCTTGTTATAGTTGGCCATGATGCCCTCCTTTTTTTGTTTTAATAGTCTTAATGGTTTTTATTGGTATCAATCTTGTTTATCGTTTCCAGTGTATGAGTCGTTTTGTAGTTCTTTTGCCAGTACAATGATTTTATTGCTGACATAGGGAATCCAAATATCGAGTTCATGGGGGGATTCATTTATGTTAAGTTCCACACCAAGAACATCTACAGTTTTTTGAATTTTTTGTGTTGGAAAACCTTTTAAAGTCAGTTGAGCCGGGCTTGAAAAAATAAGGTGTGCGCCATCATTGTTTTTAGAATCAATCCGAATGTGAATGTCTCCATCTGGACCAACTGATTCGTATGTGAATATTAGAATCTGATATATCAGGTTTTGCAGAAGAAACGGGCATGTCAAAATAGATTTAGTCTCCTGATCGCTATTGTTGATTTGAACCTTGCTTGCAAAACTTAAAAATCCTGACAAATTTATTGTAAGTTCCAGGGTTTCGAAAAGATTAATTTCTTTGATTGGGATATCCACACTATGGGCAAATCTGTTCATTTGTTTTATGGTTGTAAATCCGCGTTGAATATCTTCGGCAATACTTGCACTACAGTTTTCAAACATTGACAGTTTAAGATCTTTGCCTTGTTTTGCCAGATCAGTTAAATCATTTAACAAGCCGGATGTTTCAGAGATAATGGCCAGAATGTTTTTTAATTCATGGGAAATACTTGCATTGACTTTCCCAAAAAATTTAAGCCCCTCGATATTTATAAAATTAATTGTGTCATTCATTTTTCTCTCCAGTTCGCTATGATGTTGATTGTCCCAAAATTTATTCTCTGAAAGTTCTATACTTCACAACCCGAGTTTGCCGATCTCGTTCATTCTTTTAATCAGAATTTCAATATCCAAAGGTTTTGATAAATAAAAATCCTTTTGAATAAGATCTTCATCGGATTTGCTCACTGTTCCGTGCCCGGTCACAAAGATATATTTTAAGCCGGGGTCCAGAATGCTTAGTTTTTTCTTTAACTGAATACCACTAATACCAGGCATTTTGATATCCAATACAGCAACGTCATAAGCTTTATTGCTAACTTTTTTAATGGCATCCTCTCCGCTAAAAACAGCATCTGCTTGAATCCCTCTTAATGCCAGTCTTTTTGCCAGCATGTTGATAAATTTCTTTTCATCATCAACGAGAATGACTTTCATACTAATTCCCCTTCTTTGATTTTGACGGGCAGGGTAATTGTAAAACAAGTCCCGACACCTTCAGTGCTTTGAACCGATATATTCCCACCCAGTTTTTTTACCAGTCCGTAAGTGATGGAAAGCCCGAGTCCGGTTCCCATCTGATCTTGTTTTGTGCTGAAAAATGGCTCATGAATTTTTGCTAATCTATCTTCAGGGATTCCACATCCGGTATCTTGTATGACAATCTCAATGGTTTTGGTGTCGATTTGAGAACCAATAATATCCAGGCAGCACCCTTCATCAACAGCCTGGAAAGCATTGTTGATAAGGTTAACAAGAATTTGTTGGAGTTTGCCGCTGTCCGTTTCCATATCGGGAATCGTATCAGGTATTGAGACTGTCACGTTGATCCCCCTGTATTCAGCCTCTTTTTTATGAAAACTCAGTACATCGGACACCAATTTTTGTAGATTTATTTTTTTAATTTTAATATCAAATTGTCTTACAAAACCAAGAAGCTGCTGTGTGATAGTTCCACACCGGTCAACCGCCTCAAGAATGGAATCGATATTTTCAATTATTTCAGCATCACTTCGGGGTTCATCTTTGAAGCTGTAGAGGTCTTTTACATAACCCGCTGTTTGATTGATAACGGCCAGGGGGTTGTTAATCTCATGGGCAACACCGGCAGCAAGCTGGCCAATAGAAGCAAGCTGTTGATTCTGTTCCATCTGCAACATGGTTTCGGCTTTTGCTTTGTCTATCAAATAGAGTCTGTTTGTCATAAATGTCGATGCAAAAGTAATGACAAGAACAATGAGAACCACACTGATACCTACCGTCCAATTAAAATTTCGACGCAATTTAAGCCAGACATGCATCAAACCGGCTTTTTTTTTCTGTACCACAAGGATGAAAGGGGTATCCACCATGTCTGTTGATATAAACGAATGCCCTAAAATGACCGGGACCTCCTGATAAGTTGCCATGCTCACTTCTGTAGTTCTTGAATAGTTAAAAATTTTTAAATCTGTTTGGGTAAAGATATTTCCATAATTAGTCGAGGGTGTTTGTAAACTACCTTTATGGTTGACAAGAAAGATATCGGTATGCTCACCGGTTTTATATGAGGTAAGGGTTTCCATCAAACGCTCTGTATCCAGTGTGGCCCTCAATATAAAAAATGATTTATCGGGTTTGATGGATTTGACAGCAATGATAATATGGGGCACATCTCTGTATCCGGTAAATACTTCGCTGATAAAATATTTCTTTTTAAGACTTTGTAAAAACCATGGCTGACATTTATAATTTTTCCCTTTGATATTAAATGGGCCGGCATAAGCAACCTGAGCACCATCCTCATCAAAAACGCTTAAATCAGAGAAGCCGCCAAATCCAAGCTTCAAATTTTTTAAAATTTCAGCAAGCATATCATTCTCTGTTAATTGTTCATATCCCATTTCATTGACTGTAAATATCAGAGCATCCAATCGTTCTTTCATGAAAAAGGTGGTGGATCTTTTTGCATTGGAGGTTAAACGTTCGGTACGAAGGTTCAATTCAGAATCTACAGATTTTTGAATCAGCTGATAGTGTATGAGTGTCACGATGCACAACGGAGATAAAGCGGTCACAACTAAGATAAAGATGCTCATGGTCCATAGGTGCCAATAATCCGTAAAGGTGTAAAAAGACTTCAAATGAACATCCTGTTTGTGTTTTTGAAATTCAGGCCAAATGCTTTTCATGGACGTCAGCATTTTTTTTAACATTCGGGTGTCTCCCTGATGTGTTCCAGAATGGTCATGAGTTTATCAATATCCAGCGGTTTGTGCATAAACTTATAAGCGCCGAGCCGCTCACATTTTTGTTGATCCCGTTCGGTTCCGTGTCCGGTCAGGATAATAACAGGGATGGCCGGATTGATTTCTTTAATCCTGGTCAATACTTCTGTACCGTACATATCCGGTAATTGAAGGTCAAGCAGAATAAGCGTAACAGAATCGACATGTTTTTTAATCCATTGAAGTGCTGTCCTGCCGTCATAGCAGACCTCTGAATGGTACCCACGCAGTTCAGTTCGTTTGGCTAACATGTCCGCAAACTTTTTTTCATCATCTACAATTAATACATTTCCATGTTCCATAATGAAATTTTTTTAGTTGACTGTTTAAAAATAATACTTTATAGATGCAATATAACACACTTGGTTTCATTTGTAAACAGTAAATTTAGGAGAATGATTAAATGGTAAACATTTTGATAAATTCCACAAACCGACTGCTCGTTTCTGTAACAATCCTTGTGCTAAGTTGTCCGGTTGGTGCTTATGCGGCAGAACAGGTCGTATTGGGCGGTGGAGATAAACCTTGGTGGTATTGGCCGCTCATCTTATTTATTTTTTGCTTTGGCCTTGGCATATTGGCTGTGATGGCCGGTGTTGGAGGAGGCGTTCTTTATGTTCCGCTTGTCAGTGGTTTTTTCCCATTTCACATTGATTTTGTCAGGGGCGTCGGTTTAATGGTTGCCCTTGCAGGAGCTCTGGCCGCAGGTCCTGGACTGCTTCGTCGAAATCTGGCAAATCTTCGCCTTGCTCTGCCTGTAGCATTGATTGCATCAACATTTTCCATCATCGGTGCCATGCTGGGTTTATATTTGTCCGCACTGAATCCGGATATTATTCAGGTTTGCCTTGGGGCGACTATCGTGGGCATTGCCGCATTGCTTATTTTTTCAAAAAATTCTGAAAAACCAATTGTAACCAACCAGGATGCGATTAGTCACGCATTGGGATTAGGCGGTGTCTATTGGGATGAGGGCGCCAGGGAAAATGTTGAATGGAAAACCCACCGGACAGTGTTGGGTTTTTTCATGTTCATCCTGATTGGGCTTGTGGCAGGAATGTTTGGACTGGGTGCAGGATGGGCTAATGTTCCAGTACTCAACCTTATGATGGGCGCACCATTGAAAATTTCAGTAGCTACAAGCAAATTTTTGCTGTCCATTACTGACACATCTGCAGCCTGGATATATATGAACCGGGGATGTGTTATCCCCCTGATCGGGGTCCCGTCCATTGTCGGCTTAATGCTCGGGTCTTTGTTAGGCGTAAGGCTGCTTGCCATAGCCAAGCCCAAGATGATTCGTTATTTTGTTATTGTTGTCCTGTTGTTTGCAGGGCTTAAAGCCATGGATAAAGGCCTGGGCCTGGGACTATTGGGATGACCAATTTATCAATATACATGAATTTAAATTTTAGGAGTAAAATAATAATATGACTGCACAAGCTAATTTGGCATCAAGGCCTTCAAAAGAACAGGTTATTTATGCTAATATACTGGTAATAGGCGTATGGATCGGTCTTGCGTTATTGTTTGTAACGTATTTTATTTATCTTTCAGGACTCATGCCTTCCCATGTGGATATGACTTTGATTACGCAAAACTGGGATAAAGGGGTGAACGAATATCTGGAGATTACCCATTCGCCTCATGGATGGGGATGGCTGGCATTACTTGGGAACGGTGATTTTTTAAATTACATTGGGTTGGTATTTCTTGCCTTGCTGACCATTGTTTGCTATCTGGTGCTAATAAAAGGGTATGTTACAAAAAAAGACTGGATTTATGCCGCAATTGCCTTCCTTGAGGTTGCGGTTTTATCCATTGCAGCCTCTGGGCTTTTGGGAAGTGGAGGCCATTAGTATCCATGACGTTATTTAGCGAACACTTATGCGTATACCTTATACAGGACAATTTAAAAGGTGACTTATGAAAAAAGACAAATTAACGATATTGCTGGTAGATGACAATGAAAAATTTCTTAACTCCATGGCCCAAAGGGCTAAACTGAGAGAATACAATGTTTTAACAGCGACCAATGGAGAACAGGCATTGGAGATGGCATCAAAGCAAACCATTCATATCGCAGTGGTTGACCAGCAGATGCCTGGAATGGAAGGACTGGTAGTCATTACCAAACTGAAAGCAATTGCACCGGATATTAAAACGCTGCTGTTGACAGGTCATGGGGATGAAAAACTAAAAGAGGCAACCCAGGCCCTTAACTCTACATATTTTGATAAAGAGGATATTTCCGGTTTCTGGGATTTCTTGGCCAATCTTTCTTTGGGAGAAATTAATATTTTGCTGGTGGATGATAACCCTAAGTTTCTTAAAATTTTGGCTGACAGGATAAAATTAAAAGGCCATGAGCCTTTGACGGCACTGAACGGGAAAGAAGCCCTGGAAATTATGGAAAGCAACCGGATACATCTTGCTATTGTCGATCAGCAAATGCCGGATATAGACGGTCTGGTCCTGATTACACAATTGAAAAAGATTGACCCGGCCATAAAGACAATGCTATTGACGGGCCATGGGGATGAGAAACTAAAAGAGGCAACCCAAGCGCTTAACTCTTCCTATTTTGAAAAAGAGGATATGGGAAGCTTTTGGGGGTTTTTCCGAAAAATTCTTAAAAGTTTAGAAACAACCATGGCGGCTGCCGGAATGGCTGAAGGTGGCGATCACGAAGATGCTTTAAAAATAAAAGGTTCCAAAAAAGATTAAATGATCAATCCCGCAAAAAAAATTCTGCTTGTAGATGATGAAGAAAGGCTATTGAATTCAATGGCACAACGCTTGGTGTTGATGGGATTTGAGGTTATGAAAGCTTCATCAGGTACAAAAGCTGTTGAAATAGCTAAGAAAACGCAGATTGATCTGGCAATTGTTGATTTAAAAATGCCTGATATGGATGGGTTAAAAACGATTACCCGGCTAAAAGAGATCATCCCGGACCTGGAAACAGTCCTTCTGACTGGTTACGGAAGTGAAAAAACTAAACAGAAAACCCAAAATCTTGGTTCCGGGTATTTTGAAAAAGATTCAATGGGAGATCTCTGGGATTTGATTAAAAAATTTAATACTCAGGGAGATGTGGTTGTCATTAAACCGTCGTCTTCGACATCTTCTTATCAACACAAAAATGACTATTTAAAAAAACATTTTAATCCCAGCCAGATTGAAGCTATGAGTGACCCTTTTGAAAAAAGAACTGATCAGAAAATCCCAAAAGGTCATATTGATTCCATTGGCAGAAGTTTTGGAGATCTACCAAAAATTATCGGGGAAACCCCGGAGATGCAGCGATTGCGGAAAGATATTGAACGGTTGTCCGATCTTGACTGTTCAATAATCATCCGGGGAGAAACAGGTACCGGTAAAGAATTAGCTTCCAGGGCCATCCATAAGCTGAGCTATCGAAAAGACCAACGATTCCTGGCATTCAACTGCGGTTGTTTCAGCAATGATTTTCATTTTAATGAACTCTTGGGTTCCTTAGAGGAATCTGCATCCCATTTCGGCTCTAAAAAAAAAGGAACGGAGGGAAAGGGTTTCGTCGGAACGATCCTGTTGGATTATTTTGAAACTATACCCAGTAAAACACAACAAGAAATGACGAAAATAATTGATAAGAAGGCTATGACTCGTTTGACTGATACGGCTGATGTGTCAATGGATATTCGTTTTATTGTTGCTACTCATCAAGATCTTAAGAAAAAAGTTGAACAAGGAAAATTTAATGAGGATTTATATCACAAACTAAATGCTATTGAGATGGCAGTGCCTTCTTTGCGGGAACGCAGGGATGATATTTTCCCGCTATGCAGTTATTTTTTGAGTAAATTAAATATCGAATTTGAAAAGAATATCGAATTTTTTTCAGATGAAGTGTTTTCCATATTTTTGTCCTATCCTTTTCCTGGTAATGTTCGTGAGTTGAAACACATCATCGAAAGAGCCGTGATACTGGCAGACAGCAAAACCATAGAACTTGTACATCTTCCTGAACGGCTCAGAAAAAAAGTATCCACTTTCCGTTCAATTGAAAGCAAACCGCTTTTTACCCTTAAGGAAATGGAACAAAACCATATCATCAAAGCAATCAAATTCACCAAGGGCAACAAGTCAAAAACTGCCGAGCTTTTAGGTATAAGCCGTGCAGCTCTATGGAGAAAACTCAAGCATATCAACGCTGAAAGATAATCACTGAGGAAGAATAATAGATTCCGTACAAGTGAACTGAAAAGGTGAGTGGTCAAGTATAATATTAGACTGAATTTTTCAGATAAATGAACTGGGCTAAAATATATATTACAACAATTTTAAGTTCCAGTTCCAGAGGCCGGGCCGGTTCTTTATTTTTATACCACGGGGTATAGTTTCATGGATATTGACAAAGAGTGAAAACCCGGCTTTTGTAAGCGCTTCTTTTTTAGAGGTTAAATCCAGATACCAATTGGGGAAAACAAAATAATTACTGTTTTGTTTTGTTATCCAGGCTGTTTCACCCATAGGGCTTGTAAATGCCTGGTTTGTTTTAAGGTCTTTTGAAATGATTCTTGAGATACCTAGTGGCCAGTTGCCGTAAATGACAACCCCAAGTGGCAGCTCACAAGTCTCAGGCAGAGAACAAAATGTTTCCTGGTCAAGCTCCGGGCTGACAATGGCACCGGAGAATCCATATAGTTTTAATAGATTTACCGTCATGCTGTTGGTAATATTGCAAAAGGGCCCTGCCCAGATATTTAATTGCTTTGGATTTTTAAAAAGAGAGATCTGCCAGACTGCATTTAAGACAAAGTTTTTTGCTCCTTTTTTTATGGCTTTGGCAATATATTCAGAGCATATTCTTTCTTCACCCGGAAACAAAAGAGGATCCAGCCACAACCAGTTCCTGGCTGAAGGGGGCATAGAATATCCCTGGGTTGAAATCCACACACCCGTCTGGGTATTCGCATGACTTTGTCGAACTTTTCCTCTCGAAATAGTAATTTCCTGTATCTTGCTTTTTGATTTGACAACTTTTTTTTGAGGAGTCTTATTATATTTTTTTTCAGCAGGTCGAATCGTTGTTTTTTCCAAACCGGCAAGTTCAGCATCAAGGCTTTTAATAACATTTGCAAGCTCTGATCCTCTCCGGTCTATGATATAAACCGGCGTCCCTTTTTTAATTTTAAATTTAGACTTTTTGTTTAAATAAAACTTTCCTTTTTTGGGGACAGCCCGGGTGACTTTTTGAATGCCATGGAATAGATCATCCTCATACCCGATTCTTAGAAGATCCGAAGGGAAGAGCTCTTCTCTTGTAATAAAATATGGGGATGCAGGGTTTTGTATCCTTCCTGCAAAAAGTCCTGAGCCTGTTTCCGACAAGTGATCCAAAGGATTCATCATCCTCTGGGATAAAAGATTATAATGGGTAAATTCTCTTCCCATGGCATAATCAAGGTATAAAAGAGCTTCCTTTTTCTTTTTGGGGTCATCGCGTAATAACTTATATGCTTTAACCGTGTAATAAACATAATGGGGGCTTTTTTTTCGGCCTTCAATCTTCCAGGTCGTTATTTGAGGAATTGTCTTTAATACTTTTACAAGTACATCAGCAGAAAAATCCATACATGAAAAATGTCTTTTTTTGTGACCTTTCTGATCATACATTCTCCTGCAGGGCTGAACACATCTGCCCCGAAGAGAGCTTTTCCCGCCAAACCATGAACTCCAATAGCATCGTCCTGAAATACTATAGCACAGTGCCCCGTGGATAAATACTTCAAGTTCAATATCTTCGGGAGTGTTTCGGGCCATTTTTTTTATCTCATCAATGGTAAATTCTCTGGGTAGAACAACCCTTTTGAATCCCAATCGTTTTGAAGTTTTTAATCCGGAAGGGAATGTGCAGTTACCAAGAGTGGAAAGGTGAAATTCTTTTTTAAAACCTGCTTTTTTAGCCAGGTTCAGCATGGCAAGATCCTGAACAATCAGGGCATCAAAATCAACAAATCTACAGAGTTTGCCAAGAATCTTAAAGACTTTTTCCTGTTCAGATTCTTTGATAATAGAATTAAATGCAATATAGACTTGGATATTTTTGGATTTGGCAAGTTTTGTTAAACCTGCCAGCTCTTCGATACTGAAATTTTGGGCCTCCATGCGTGCGGAAAATATTTTCAGACCGCAATAGATTGCATCGGCGCCGGCGGCAATGGCCGCAAGAAAACAATTTTTATCACCTGCAGGTGCAAGGATTCTGGGATTATTTATAGTCATTAAGCCTTTGTCCAATTTAATTTAAATAGAGAGTAGTATGGCAATTTTAGTAAAATTTGTCAAAATAATGAGAATGCAAATCAAGATAGGTCCAGTCGCTAAAATAAGTATTATAAAATACAACTGAAGTTTCAGTTATAATATTTGGAAACCTTATATGTTCTTGTCTCTTATATATTTTTATGGTATGGATTTTTTGTCCATTTAATTTTTGTTATGATTATTTAGAGGCGGCTTTTTTATATATAAGAGGAGTATAACTATGAAACAGATGAAGCAACTTATTGATCGAATTATCAGTCGGGTCAATGTTAATTTAAGCGAGTTTGATTTTGATACTGAGAGTTTCGTAACAAATTCCATTGATTATGAAAAGCTTTTGAAATTTTATGCATTTTATGGGATCACATCTCGTCATCCCCTTTATTTTCATTTTAAAAACTCAAATGTTGCGGGCAGCTATTTTCTTGGAAAATGTTATGTGGGGCGATCTGCCATATATAAAAGCGATGTTAGAGGTGATGAATTAAAAAGAAAGGGTGACAATATCCGTTGTGCAAAGAACATTCCCCTTGTTGAAGATGAAATGATCACAATCAGAGATAGCCTTCTTTATAAAACGCTTGTTCACAGTAACTCTCACAATCTTGAAAGTCCTGAACAGTTTGGTATTCATAATACAATCTCGGCTCATTACGTCAATATTCACGGGACAACCCTTGAGGGCTGTTTTTTAGGCCCTTTCGCGACCGTGGATCTTATGAATCTTCATTCCTGCATCGTGGGTGAATTTTCATATGTTCAGGCAGGTGAGCTTTTCCATAGAAAAATTGATCCTGGAACCGTGTGGGTACGAAGTCCTAATTTTGAATTTAAATATAAGTTTAAAAAAGATATTCTGGATAATTTTGTCGGGGTAAATTCTTCATACCAGCCCCGTGGCATTATCTATGATTTTGTTAAAGAACGGGAGCAGGATTATGAAAAACTATTTGATGTAATGAATCTTGAACCGATTAAAGCCCCGGATAGTTCTGCTGTCAACAGATATGCTGTGGTTCAGGGTAAAATAAACATCGGTGAAAATGTTCTTGTAGCTCAACGGGCTTTTTTGGATAATGCTGTAATGGGAGATGGGTCAAATGCTCAGGAAAACACTTATATTATTCATTCAAAGCTTGCAGAAAAGTGTATAACGGCTCATGGTGGGAAAATAATTCATGCAGATATTGGTCTTGAAACCTTTGTCGGGTTCAATGCATTTTTAAATGGAAAACCCGATGCACGAATTGAAATTGGCGAAGGATGTATTGTGATGCCACACACCATCATAGATTCTGATAGCCCTATCAAAATACCGGCTGAACACCTGATCTGGGGATTTATCGGTTCTGAAGAGGATATAAAAAATCATACGATTGCACTGGATGATCTTGCTGAAGTACGAGATACCCTGAGAATAGGAAAAATGGTTTTCACTGGTAAGGGCTCTGTTTTTATTGATGCTTTTCGGAGAAGAATTAATCAGATTTTATTAACAAATGGTGCTCTGTTTCACAAAGGCGAAGAACGGGGTCATGCTCAGGATGATCAAAACATATCCTTTAATATTATTCAGCCATATAGAACAGGAGAGCGTAATGGGTTGTACCCCTCTATCAGAATTACGCCATAGATTGTTCTTGTTAAAAAGTAGGGTTAAGTTTTCTTAAAAAAAGTAATCCAATGAAAAAACAAGTAAGCATTTCTTGTCCAATGGACTGTTGTGATCTTTGCAGATTTGTTGTCACAGTTGAAGAAGGACAAATTACAAAGCTTGAAGGAGACCCTCATCATCCTGTTACAAAGGGATTTACCTGTAAGAAAGGTAAAGATCTTGTTCAAAGGATGTTACATCCGGACAGGATAAGACATCCTCTGATTAAAAAGAACGATCAGTTTTTCAAAGCCTCTTATGAAGAAGTCCTTGATATAATTGCTGATAAACTTACGTCTATTAAAGAGAATTTTGGAACAAAGGCTATTCTAAATTACACCAGTGATGGATACGGTGGCAGTAAAAACAGGATTCAGAGTATATTTTTCAATTGTTTTGGAGGGGTGACACAGCCCCAGGGAAGCCTTTGCTGGGGGGCCGGGATTGCAGCACAGCAATATGATTTTGGCAGTTCCAAAGGGCATTTTCCGGATGATGTTTTAAATGCCGATACCATTCTTGTGTGGGGCAGAAATCCTAAATACACCAGTATCCATTTGTATACATTGCTTAAACAGGCACGGAAAAAGGGCAGCCGCATTATTGTTATTGATCCTGTAAAAACAGCAACCGCCAAAGCATTTGATGACTATATCCGGATCAGGCCTTCAACAGATGGTGCCCTTGCTCTTGCCATGGCCAACACGATCATTGAAAATAGTCTTTATGATAAAAGCTTTGTTGAAAAATATGTTCTGGGGTTTAACCGGTTTAAAGCATATGCATCCGGATTTACCCTTAAAAGAGCAGAGCAGATTACCCGAATCAGTGCCAAAACCATCGAGGCCATGGCATTGCAATATGCTAGATCAAAAACAGCATCCATCTATATCGGGTTCGGCATGCAGCGTTACCACAATGGCGGAAACAATATCAGATGTATTGATGCTTTGGCAGCCGTTACAGGTAAAATAGGGAAAAAAGGCTGCGGTGTTAACTATGCAGCAAGATCCATCAGCCCTTACCTCTATGATTTGGACAGGAAAAGCGGGATTCATGCAAAGAATAAACGGCTTTTTACGGTGGGGAAGTTGGGACAGTTTTTAGAGACCGCAAATGATCCGCCTGTCAAGGCCATTTTTGTTGCATATGGAAATCCGCTGACACAGAGTCCTGATCTTGAAAAAACAGTCAAAAATTTTTCCCGGGTTGAGTTTAAGGTTGTGTTTGACCATTTCATGACAGATACTGCTAAACAGGCCGATATTGTTCTTCCGGCGGCTTTTGTGTTTGAACAGGATGATCTTTTTGCGACGTCTATGTATTCTCCTGTGTTAAACTATTCACAAAAGGCGGTTGATCCGCCTGAAGGGCTTATGCCTGAGTTTGAATTTTATCTGAAACTGGCAAAAAAAGTCGGGTTGGAAAATCTTGGATTCAAGGATTCCGAAGCGTATTTGAGAAAGAGTGCGCAACCCTTTCTGGACAAGCTTGGAAAAAGGTTTGCCCAATTGCCCGGTGCATATTTAAGAATAGAAACAGATAAAATTGCCTGGGAAAATAAAGTTTTTAAAACGCCTTCGGGGAAAATCGAACTTTATAGTGAACAAGCATTACAGGATGGGCTTTCACCGCTTCCAAGCTTTATAGAACCCAGTGGTGGAAACGATCAGTTCCCATTAAGGCTTTTGACCTGCCACACGATTGATTCCATGCATTCTCAAGGGTTTGTATTCAATGATGAAGTGCCAAACGTGTACTTAAACCGGAAAACAGCAGAGAAATTTGCCGTTGAAAAGGAATCTTATGTGTTTGTAAAAGGAGAGAAAGCAAAAATAAAGGTAAGGTTATGCATTGATAAAGCTATTTGTGACAGCACCGCTTTTATTTACCAGGGCTTTTGGCATAAAAGCGGTGCTGTAAATTATCTGACAAAATCCGTGATTTCAGATATGGGTAAGCAGGCTGCCTATTACGACAGCTTCTGCACAATTGAAAAAATCGACTGATTTATTCAACCCTGTGCCAGGTCTGGGTTCTGTAGAAAAAGAGGATATAACCTCTGACCATAAGCTTGCCGTCTTCAATCCATAATGTACAAGTGTAGATTTTCCCTTCTTTAGGATCCAGTATGGAGCCGTGGCTGTATTTATCTTTTTTCTTAACAAGATCTTTAATGATGATCATTCCTTTTGTCAGCTGGTCTTTGCGGGGATCATCATCCGGGCATTTATCGCAAACAGGATCAGGATCTTCCCCGGGTTTTCGAAACAGCTCTTTTATCTGGCCGAAATATTTCCCATCCTTTTCATAAATTTGTACAATGGATTTGGGGTCACCGGTTTTGTCATCAATGGTTTTCCACTTCCCGACAATGGAAGCGTCCTGGGCAAAGCTTGAGGCAATAAAACAAAAGTAAAAAAGAACCGATAAAGCAGTAAGTTTAACCATGTTTTTCATAATTCGTCTCCAAATTAGTTAGTATTGAAAAGATAAACACCGTTATTGTTCTTAGCCTCCTGTTTTTTTTGTGTCAAGAAAAAAGCGTTATAATATTGAAATATTCAACTTTGACGAGAAGGTTTTGCTGTTTTTCCAAATGAATCGTCAGGAGCAAAGTATCATTTTGTAGCTTTAGTGTAATGCAAAAGAATGCTTTTGCTATTCTACAATTTTTATTTTAATCCAGCACTTCACGTATCTTCTGGGCAAGATCTTTCATCACAATTGGCTTCAATATAAAACCCTTAATGCCCAGAGAGGCCGCTTTTTCCTCAGACATGGTTTCACTGAAGCCGGAGCAAAGCAATATGGGGATATCAGGACGTATTTTGATCAGTTCAGCCGATAGTTTATCTCCGGGCATGTTCGGCATTGCCAAATCAGTGATGAC
>NZ_JAUWQB010000106.1 GCF_030611305.1 Desulfobacula sp.
ATAAAGCAGATGTCCTGGCTTTCTCTACTTGCAATTGGTTTAAGTCCTTTTTCCTTACTGATTTTTAGAACTTCTGATTTCGTCAAATTCCCAAGAGGAAAGCAGGCAACGGCAAGTTGTTTTTGCTCTAATAAAGCAAGAAAATAAGACTGATCTTTTTGCGGATCAATACCTTTAAGAAGGTGGTACCTGTTTTTTCTGTCTTTTATTACTCTGGCATAATGCCCTGTTGCGATATGAGTGGCTCCCATTTTGCGGGCAAAATTTAGAACAGTCCCAAATTTAATTGAGCTATTGCATACCATGCATGGGTTGGGGGTTTTGCCGGCCTTATAGGTTTGTATAAAATTATCGACAACATTTTTTTTAAATTCAGCGCTACAGTCGATAATTTCAATGCTTATACCAAGTTGTTCGGCTAATTTAGAGATATTTTGGCGAATGTAATCTTTTGTGCTTGAGGGAGTTGTTGCATATGAATTTGTTTCCGGGTTTGCAGGATCTTTAATATTCGCATGATAAGCGGGCCTGGTTTCATATCCGGTTATAAAATGGATACCAATGAGTTTAAGGCCCTGTTTTTTTAATAAATAGGCTGCTGTCAGAGAATCTACGCCGCCGCTTATCGCTATGGCCGTTAACTGTGTCATTCAAAAAAAACGTTCTTTGTAGGGCGAACTTCCATTGCCCTGGGGGGGCAGGCGGGTACGCAAAGTTCACATACGCTGCATTTTTTTTGATCAAAGACTATATCCATTTCGGGCCTTTGAATGGATAGAGCGCCGGTTGGGCAGACAGCAGTGCATGCTCCGCAGTGCGTGCATTTTTTATTATCATGCTTTACTTCCTGGGATGCATTCTGAACGTGTACTCCTTCAGTCTTGAGATATTGTACACCTTCTCTGAAGTTTTTTCTGGTTCCGGATAGCTCAAGAACCATAACTCCCTCTTTTCTGGGAAGTACTGTGGCATTAAGAATATTAAAGGTAAGATCATAATCTTTAACAAGGTAACAGACTATAGGCTTTTGAACCATAGTTTTTGGAAAGCGAAGAATAAGTATTTTTGAGTACACAATCGGCCTCCGGGGAATTGTTTATTCTTATATAAACTTATAGTATAAGGATTTCCATTTTTTGCTTAATGAATTCGGTATGATAAGACAGATGAGTAAAAAGTGCCTAAAATGCCTAAAGTTGTAGTACGCCTTCGGCGTGCTAATTATATAATCTAAAACTACAGAAGTTTGTTCTCTCCCTCGTGCATTGATGACTTAAGGAATATATAAAATGGCAGCATTCCTTAACTTTAGGCACTTTAATATACTTTAGCTCACTTTAGGCACTTATATTATGTCCGCACCAAAGGTATGCGCTATTTTTACTGTAATTGCTATTAGATAACATGTCAATATTATGAATTCTTAAAAAGGCAAATTCATCAAGTTTTATATGAAAACAATTTTTGAAAAGGGTTATCTAAATACTGGAAAAAACAAGAGCATTGAGTGGGGCCATATAAGAAATGCTTCCCCAAAGGGTCTTATATTTGTTCCGCCATTGATAGGCGGCAAATTAGCACAACAGGTAATTTCCTTTCGCTGGTTAATTCGCAAGAAATATGACCTTATCTCTTTTAACTTTTCTGGACATGGAGACTCATCAGATAAATTTTCACTTAAATCCTCCAATCAGGATACCTTGCATATGCTTTTACATGTATGCAGGCTGAGCCAAAAAGAAAGTTTGCCTCTATACGGTATAGCTTCCTGTTATTCCGCGATACCCATCCTGTATGCGGCTCACAGTCTGAAGGAACCTTTTAAAAGACTGGTGCTGATAAATGCAATTTCAAAATTATGTCTTAAGTCAGTTATAAATTCTTTTTTTTCATATTACCGGAAAAAATTTTCGCCTCATAAAAGTCTTAAAAAAACAATAGAGGCGGTCAGCTATTACATGGACTTCCTGTTCCCTGGAATTGAAAAAAATGAGAATTATTTTGGTGTATTAGAACGGAGGAGAACCAGCCTGTTTAGAATTGTATCAGAATTATTTACCTGGAACCCTTTGCATGGTGTATGTTTGGATAAAACTCCTGTTTTATGTCTTTATGCTCGTAAAGATAGAATTCTGGAAATTTTTGATACTGGTTTCAAAAAAAATTATGAGAATGATATTAAACGATTATGCCCACAGGTCACATTCCATTCTTTGGATGTAGATCATTATTTTTCACAGCCAATGGCACGAAATGAAGCATTAAAATCAATTATTTCATTTTTTTAATTGTATGGGAAATTATAAAATTATGCTTTCAATATTTTGTAGGCACCCGATTATGATACTTCGTTAAATCCATGCAAGGCATTGCGGGCAGGTTGCGCAGATTTCACAGATTAAATTTCAAAAATATTTGAAACATACCTAAAAACTGCTCCAAATTCATGATTGACATTTTTATACTAATCTGTATTATACAGATGTGCATAATACAGATTAGTGAAATACTCAAAAAAGGAGAAACTCATGAATCCTTTTAAATACGGTACCATAGTTTCGGGCAAGGATTTTTGTGGAAGGAAAACTTTGCTTAAGCAAATTATCGGATATATCGAATCATCGCAACACATTGTGATCCTGGGTGAAAGGCGGGTTGGAAAATCATCCGCAGTCTATGAGGCTGTTATAAAATGTAATGAGGAGCGCCTCTTATATGTGGACTTGCTGGGCATTAAATCCATCGACGCTCTGTGCAGAAGGATTCTCCGTGCAATTGTTGTCCTGGAGCAAAAAACAGGTTGGTTCGACAAAATAATCAAAACCCTCTCATATCTCAGGCCCACAATTTCAGCGGATCCGATAACATCCATGCCAACCGTTTCTTTTGACGCCTCAGTCGAGATGAAGGCCAATTCAATCCCGGAGGTTTTGACTTTGATTGAATCTCTTGACAAAAAGAGACCGGTGGTCGTGGTCTTTGATGAATTTCAGGACATTTTGAACCTTGAAGATTCCCACGAAGCTCTTGCCATTCTGAGGAGTAAAATACAGTTTCAAGGCGATATCCCCTACATATTTGTTGGGAGCATACGGCATAAAATGGATGAGATATTTACACATCACGATTCACCCTTCTTCAAGTCCGCTATCCCCATGACGGTTGATCCCTTGTCCTATGAAGAATTTTCAGAATTCCTGAAAAAGAAATTCATTAGGGGTCAGCGAAAGATTGAGGACAAGGTTTTAGAAAAGGTGTTTGAAATCGCCAACAACATTCCCGGAGATATACAACAGCTCTGTGAGGCCCTCTGGGAAGTAACCTTAGAAAAAGAAATTATAGGCCTGGACAAACTGAAAAACGCCCTTGAATTGATATTTGCCAGGGAACAGAAATCCTACGAAAACTATATCAATCTTTTGACAAATATTCAGCTCAGATGCCTCATGGCAATAGCAAAAGAAGGCGGAAAAAGTGTCTTTTCCATCTCGTTCATGAAATCAGCAGGATTTAATAATCCATCATCTGTTCGAAGAGCAATTACACGAATGCTTAAACTCAATATTTTGTTTGAAATCGGCGGTGAGTTCAGGTTTATAAATCCTTTTTTCAGAGCATGGCTTCCATACAAAGGATAAATCTGAGGAGTATTTGGGGTCAAGTTTGCTCTTGACTCTTACTTATCCTGTCAGCCACCCTATCCACAAGCCTCTTAAGGGTTGAATCCGTCAGCATCTGTTTCTTCATTCTTTACTTTTCCATCTGGGAATGAATTGGTTATAAAATTATTGTTCATATTTTCCTTGGGTTGCCACGAATGCACTAATGTTTTTTTATTTTTTCTTCCAATTGCTTCAATTCTTCAAAATCCTGTTTATCAGCTAATTGAGCATCTGTTATTTTTCTTTTGGCATTGAATTTTTCATAAATATCGTTCACTTGTTTTTCCATTTGAATTTTTGAGATACTACCTTTATGAGTCAGCAGTTCTTTATCGTTTAATTCAATAATACGATCTATATTTTCCTGCCAAAATTTTATTGTGATGTCCTGTCTGTTTTTTATTCTTAATTCGGCTGTTTCTAAAAATACTACCACAAAACGGTTAAGGCTATCTATCTCATCTTCCGTTAAATAGTTTTTGGCAATATAAATGTCTTGTTTGCGCACAATAGTGCCTTTCCAACTGGTGAGAGACATGTTGGATTGGTTTTCGTCGGCACGATTTACTACTATTTCAGCGGCTGTTTTCCCGGTAACAGCATAGAGTATTTTATTTTGAGTTTTGGCAAAAAACATTTGTGTGGCTTTGTCTGTACTGTTATAATTACTGCTTAACGAAAACAAATCTCTTATTTTTTGATAGAACCGTTTTTCAGAAGCACGAATATCACGAATTCGAGCTAAGAATTCATCAAAATAATCAGGGCGCCCATCCGGGTTTTTCAGGCGTTCATCATCCATTACAAAACCCTTGATCATATATTCTTTTAAATTCCGGTTAGCCCACTTACGAAATTGTGTTCCTCTTTTGCTCCGCACCCTAAAACCAATGGCAAGAATCATTTCAAGAGAATAAAAAGTTACATTGTATTTCTTGCCATCTGAGGCAGTTGTCAAGTAATCCTTGACAACTGAATTTGCACTTAATTCCTTTTCATTTAAGATAGTTACAATATGTAAACTTATATTTTGTTTAGAGGTGTCAAAAAGTTCTGCGAGTTGATTCTGGTTCATCCAAATATTGCCGTCTTTGGCAAATAACGAAACAGAAGTTTTGCCGTCTGATATATTATAAATAATTATATTTTGCTCTTTATTCATAATTTTCATATTCTTTTTTTGTCAGGTCAAATTCCAGCTCTATTATTTTTACCACATTGGTGTCCGAGAGAATTGGTGTCAAAGGAAGACCACCTTTCCCAGTCAAGATCATAACTGGCACTCCGGCCCCCTCCAGGCCTTTTGATTAAAATGTCCTTTTTTACAAGATCGGCTAATTCCCTCTGAGCGGTGGCACGGCTGGTATGTGCTATCCCCATATATTTCTTGTTCTTCAACCCTCCTTTAAATCCATCAGCGCCAGCATCAAGTAACCGGTTAATCACCTTGGTTTGCCGCTCGTGGAGTCTTGTCTGGGCAAATTCCTTCCAGAATCGGGCCTTTATCATAATTTTTGAGAGCAGGGTATTGGAATTCAGAATAGCCCTGTTCATGCATTCAAGAAACCATTTCAGCCAATCCGTAATATCGCCGGCACCTGTTTGTGTGGTCTTCAGAATTTCATAATAATCATTTCGTTCAGCCATAATTTGTGAAGAAAGGCTATAGAATCTCTTTGGATTGTTTTCATCTCTTGCAAGTAACATATCTGTCAAAGTTCTTGCAATTCGTCCGTTCCCGTCATCAAACGGATGAATTGTAACAAACCATATATGGGCAAGCCCAGCCCTGATGATGCCATCTAAGTGGCTCTTTCCATTTATCCAGGAAATAAAAGCTTGCATTTCTTTTTCAAGCTTTATGGCTGGAGGTGCTTCAAAATGAACTTTTCCCCGCCCAATAGGTCCGGAAACAACCTGCATCGGGCCCTCCTTATCGTTTCGCCATCGACCTATAGATATCTTTACCATACCGGAATAACCCGTCGGGAAGAGTGCCGCATGCCAACCCCAAATCCGCTCCGGCGTCAATTTTTGTGAATAGTTAACTGTCGCATCCAGCAGGATCTCTACAAGACCATCTGCTTTTTGGTCTCTTACATCCTTCAACCCAGCATCGGGAAGGCCAAGTCTACGTCCAACAGAAAATCGAACGGCATCGGGATCTATTTTTTCACCTTCAATGGCTGAAGTCTTTAATGCTTCCTCAACCAGGACATCTGCACGGGCAGTCTGCTGAATTTCAAAACCTAACTCTCTGATCTGTGTTATAAGGGAACCTTGACTGAATCGGACATTTCCCAGAGGCTTTAACAACTTATTACTGTCCCATGTAAAGTCAGGCCAGGATTTGGTTTGCCAAATGTATTTCATGAAATGAGTTGATTTCCCATTTTATTGTATTAATATTTGAGTCGTTTAATTTATGAATTGACCCAATATCTGAGTTGATTATTGAATTTATTTAACTCAAAGTCAAGAGATTATATAAATAGTTAATCTAATCTTAAAAAACCCGCTGTACAAAACCAACCGACCCCTGGTTTCCAATATCTCATAAAACCAGACAAAATATATGTCTGTGAGCTCCGCAAAAGACCAAAAATAAAACAAGAAACGCCTAAAAACATGGGCGCTGTATGGCTCAAATGGGTTGTGGTTTTTTAGGTTTAATTATTAATTCTGGTGAACGGAAAGTTGAAACCAAACGTAATGTAAGGGATTTTGATGAGGATTTACAGGATGAGCCCTGAACTTTTAATCCTGAATATCCTGTTAATCCTGTCCAAAAAATAATATTTAAAAGCGCTAAAGTGTTACCGTTTTCTTAATTTTTCAAAATACTATTCCTGCATATCCCACAAAACTGTCACTCGGCCTTTTGTCATAACTTGTTGCATAAACTATAGCATCTGCATGATCAGCACCAAGCTGTTTTGCGGCAGCAATTGCTGTTGCTGCGGCTCCGGAGCAGCAGGCATTCTGGTGTTTTAAGGCTTCGCTTATAACTCTGTCCGGGTCCATTTCGAGCATAATATCAATTATTTTTTTGTCATTGACCTTGCGTACCCAGTCAACTGCTGAATGACCGGTTCCTTCGGGCATAAAACCATAGTTTAAACCATAATGTGTGAGGTCGGTTGATCCAATGACTTTAATATTCAGGCCCAGCCTGGTTGAAATTTCTGCAGCCGCCCTTCCTATTTCAAGGGATTTTTTTGCAGGAGGTACACCTACAGGTACAATTTTAACATCTCCAAACAAGTATTTTATAAAAGGAAGCTGGAGCTCTATTGTATTGTCTTCTGTAAAATATTCAGGGGTTTCGACATTGAAGTTAAATCTTTCAACAAGTTCTCCTGCAATCTCTTTTTCTATTTGAATATCACCAAAAGGAGTTTCCCATATTCCTTCTTTCATAATGTAACGAGGAGATTCAGGCCCCAGATGCTTTCCAAAAATTACAAAAACATCGGGATCAGCTCCTTTTTTAAGATAATTTATTACATTACAGGCAATACTGCCTGAATAATACCACCCTGCATGGGGTACGATTCCTCCTGTCAATTTATTTTTTGATGAAGGGCTGACGGTGGCATCATTAAGAAAATTGTTTATTTCTTTCTCGCATTCTGAAGCGCTTTCAGGATACCAGCTTCCCGCAAGCATAGCTTTCCGTACTTTCATGTATCTTACCTCCTTTCCTTCTTTTTTTGACACGATCAACAGGATTGACATGATAATTTTTTTATCCTGTTGATCTCTTAGGCCTCGGTCAAAAATAACTTGGCGGAATTTGCGCCCAAATCTCCTTAACCTCAGCGCCAGAGCAAGCCCTGCAAAGAGGAAGGTGAGATTTCCTTTCACCCGATCAGCCACTGAGTAACAATATCGAATTTCAAAGACTCTTTGTCTTATCCCAACGATTCGGATTTATCTCGGCACGAGGAGCGCCTTGTTATGTGTAAGTTCTACCGAGGAAAGGCACCGTTGTTTATGTCAATACAAGTTCCATTTATGTATTCCGGACATTCTGTCGCCAACCAATAAATTGTATTTGCGACCTCATCGGGATGTGCAAATCTTCCTGTATACACTGCTTTTTTAATGTCTTTTTTTCTTTGCTCTGGAATGACATTAAGCATCTCAGTTTCAACAGGGCCGGCAGCAACTGCATTAATAACAACACCGCTCGCTCCAAGAATCTTAGCAAAACTCTTGGTCATATTGATTACTCCTGCCTTGCTGATGCCATACCAAATATCTGGATGACCAATTTCACCGGCAATTGATGCATTATTTACAATCCTACCAAAACCTTCAGAAATCATTGATTTAGAGACTTCTTTAATTAAAGCTACTGGCGCCTCAATATTGATTTTTATGATTTCATCCACTTTTTCTTGAGGGTAATTGTCATAAGGGAGGGCATGCATAATGCCTGCGTTATTGATCAATATATCTATTGAAGATAGCTGAGCAATTAAGTCAGGTATTCCTGCAACGTTGTTAAGATCAAATTCAATTATTTCTACCCTTGGGTGACCCTTAAACTTAAAATTGTTAAAATTTCGAGCAACAACGATAACGGTATTTCCAGCATTAAGAAATTTTTCTGTGGTGGCTAATCCAATACCTTTGTTGCCGCCTGTTATTAATACGGTATTAATTTTTATCATATTTCCTCAATTCTGATTTCACACATAACCCACAAACCCCGCAGTTAGCTCAATTTGCCTTTTATTAATGGGCGTTTAACGATGAAGCATGATTTAATGGTCAAAAAGGAGGTACCATCATGCTTCATCGTTATATCAACCAGTTTGTTGAATATTGTCAACTGGCAAATTTTTCAGTACGTTCCATCCAGGCTTTAGCCATCCGGCTAAAGGAATTCGAAACGTTCCTGAAATCTCTAAGAATCCAGTCTGTTAAAAAAATCACTTACCTGCGTCTAATCGATTTTGTAGCCGACTATAAAGGCCCCTCAATACATGTAAGAAAATCTCGTGTCTGGACGCTCAGACAATTTTACCACTTTTTGACACTCCACCGGATTGTAGCTGAAAATATCGCAACAGGTATTCCGTATCCAAAAATTGAAAAAACGGTGCCGCAATTTCTTACAATCAATGAGTACAATCGCTTGATCCGCTACTTCAGCAATGAGGCTCAGGATCTTTTAGGGCTTAGAAATTTTGTCATCATCCTGATGCTCGGCACACTGGGCCTGCGAACATCGACCCTGATCGCTATAAATATTGAAGATATCGATTTAACCTGCGGGCGGATCTGGATCAGGGAAAAGGGCCGACGCCGGCGCAACCTGGTTTTGCCTCACAGTCTTTGTAAAATTATCCACAAATATTTGCAACTACGACAGCGTAAAAAAGGGCCATTTCTCATATCCAAGCGTAAAAAGCGCATCTCACAGCGAACCTTGCAAGATATCTTCCGCACCGCCGCCGATCAAAACGGCATCGATAAAAAGCTCCACGCCCGGCTCTTTCGGCATACGGCAGCAACTCATCTTAACAAGGTGGCCGGTGTCGAGATAACGCAGCATGTGCTTGGCCACAGCCGAAGGGCGAATACGTTAAAATACGCACACCTGAATCCCGACCAGTATGCTGTTTATATGAAACAACACCCTTTTATGCAAAAGGAGGCACTATGATTGCCCTTATAGACCAGTACCAAAAAGAGCTCTTAAAGGTTAACGGCTTTGCTGCATCAACTGTTGAGACCTATACAATCAGCATCAAAGCCTTTTGCAGTTTTGCCAGAAATCAGCTTGAAATGAATCCAGTCAAGGTAAAAGGCCCTCAACTGCTTAAATGGATCTTGTATCTTAAAAATACCGGTATCGGCCACAGCCGCCTGGAAAATCATCATTATGC
>NZ_JAUWQB010000141.1 GCF_030611305.1 Desulfobacula sp.
CAAAAAAATAAATATAATAAATACAGTGCGTTATATTTTCAACCCCATGGTTTTTTGATAAAATTAGCCTTGATTTTTAAAAAAATGACGAACTTGGGCCAGCAGGCAAATTGCCTATGATTTGTATAAAGAGATTATCAACATCCGGCCACAATGGGTGGAAGTCCGGGAATGTGATGAAGGCGTAACGCTGTCGGAAAAAGAGCGCAAAGAAATCAAGCCGATAGAAAAAATCAAAATGGTAATGACCCGGGACAAAGATGATCCGAAAAAGCTTTGGGACCTTCTCGGAACAAAAGACAACCGAAAGGAACTCGACCGCCAGTTTAAGAATGCGAAATCAAATTTCAAGATTGCCATGGTAGTTGATATGTGGCTAACCGGATTTGATGTGCCATTTCTCGATACAATCTATATTGATAAGCCAATTCAACAGCATTCTCTGATTCAAACCATTTCACGGGTAAACCGGGTATATGAAGGCAAGGAAGCTGGCCTTGTAGTCGATTATATCGGAATAAAGAGTAACATGAACCTTGCCCTCAAGAAATACTCCCAGGTAGAGGGAGATGATTTTGAGGATATTTACAAGGCTGTAATAATCGTTAAAGATCAACTGGATTTGCTTTCAAGGCTCTTTCACAAGTTTGATTCTAAACCCTACTTTACCGGAACCCCACTGCAACAACTGGAATGCCTTAACAAAGGAGCTGAATATGTCCAGATTACCGAAGAGGCCGAAAAAAGATTCATGGGCATGACAAGAAGGCTTCGTTCGGCATATAAAATCTGCTCTACAAGTGACCAGATAACACAAAAAGAACGGGATTATATTCACTTCTATATGGCCATTGCCGCAATTGTTCACAAATTGACCAAAGGAAATGCACCTGACGCTGCACAAATGAATGCAAAAGTGCGTGAAATGATAAAGGAAGCATTGTTAAGTGATGGCGTAGAAGAAGTATTCAAGCTCGGAGAAAACGAGGCAGACAAAGACATCGACATTTTCAGCGATGAATACATGGCAAAGATTGATAGAATCAAACTGCCAAATACAAGAATCAAGCTCCTTCAACAGCTGCTCAAAAAGGCAATTGACGAGTTCAAGAAGGTGAACAAAATAAAGGGTGTTGATTTTACCAAGCGGTTCAAGGCATTGCTTGACAAGTATAACGAACGTAAAGAGGGTTTGGCCTTGGCAAATGATGTTCTTGATGATATTGCGCAGCATTTTGCCGATCTGTTCAAAGACCTGCAAAAGGAGAAAAGCTCATTCGAAGAAATGGGAATCAATTTTGAAGAAAAAGCCTTCTATGACATCCTGAAGACTGTTGCTGAAAAGCATGAGTTTGAGTATCCGCATGAAAAACTGATTACGCTGTCTCAAGCAGTCAAAAAGGTTGTAGACGATAAAGCAAAATATACAGATTGGTCACAAAGGGATGACATAAAAGCAGAATTGAAAGTTGACTTGATACTGATTCTCGCAGACCACGGCTATCCGCCGGTGCCGAAGGATGAGGTATTCAACGAGATATTTGAACAGGCGGAAAACTTTAAAAAATACAGGGGTGAATAAAGAGAAAAGACGAAGAAATAGTTTCCGCAGTCACAATACAAAATATCCTAAAAGCGCTGAAACGTTTTTTAACATTATATAGACCTTATGAAAATAAGCGATAGTATACGATTGGAATTGAAAGTGGCAAAGATCCTGGGTATTTGACGGTAGGCAAAACACCGTTTGAAAGTGTCCACAAATTGCTGTCAAAGCTATATGCTATAAGGGTTAGCACGGATAGAGGATCCATAGTTTCTAAGGAAGCGGGGTGTTGTTGAACAAATTTGTTCAACAGGTAGAGTCAATTTTCAAAAACCTCCCGAAACCACTGAAATGGCTATCTTTTTTGCTTAATGATCTGATTTTATTAACCGACATTCCCTCAAAAGTTCAGACCGCCTCTGTAAAACACTGCTTGAACAAGGCACAGACAAAACATGCAGGGAAAAAGAACCCTCGGAAGGCAGTGGCAAAGTGGAAACACTATATCCTTTTAATTAATGCTCGACCGAAAATCGTCAACTTTTCAGATATCCCGTCCAAGGGATCTGTCCGCCCTTGTTTTTAAGCTATCTATCTCTAAATCGGCATTTATTAGATTTGGCAATCCTGTATCGATATTAAACAGACCATTTGTCGAAAATGGCAGTGCTGCCATTTTCGACAAATGACAATTTTGTAAAAGTTTTGTCGATCCACAGGTTGTGGGAAAGCACGGTTAGTCGCGGCTCATATTATCCAAGTCCTTTTTTTGCATTGCTTTGTTCAGGGCATCGTTCAGGCTGGGGTTTTTTCAACAGTGGAAACCGTGTTTAATTCCAGAATGGTTCGCTTCAATTTTTTATATTACAATAAGTTTGATTATCTGTGTGATGAATGGAATTTATCCCAAACACAAAATATTGTGTTTGCCGATGATGCTAAAAGCACAAGACTGTTAATAATAGTGCTCTTGATACCAGGAAAAATTCAGGGGCCAGACTTTGAATACAAGTTCTCTCTTTTTTTGAATTGCTTCTATCCCAACACTAATATTATTTGGTGCGGTGCTTTTATATATAAAAAACATAGTTGAAAAAAATATTGTAAATATCGTTTGTTGTGGCGACAACTTGATCTTTGAGTAACATTGAGTCGTACAGATGGCAAAACCTCTGCACTCTGACCTGGCCCTCAGGGCCCAGGGCCAGGGTTTCTACGTTGGACTAAAGTCAGGATTAAAATTTTTCTAAAAAAAATGCCGAGCGTATAACCAAAATTCACAGTTTGAGAAATTTAAAATATCGATACAAATCAAAACAGCTTCCCAATAAAATTTATTATCTGTGAATTTGAAATTGTACTTGACTTTTAGGAGCAGGCAGGTAATGTTACCGGTAACATAAATTTGAAGTCAGGGCTATCTTCGGTTGCGGTTGTTGTAATTTAGACGTACGCATTATCGGCGTGTAATGTCCAATGTGGGCGCCAACACTGAAAAAGTATCGGTTTAGATAGAAAAAATGAGGAGAAAAAATGAAAAAGATTTTAAAGGAAGGAATCAGCTCAGAGGTCTCAACGTCAGATAAAGACAAGGCGAAAAAAATTGTTGAGGATATCATTGCAAACATCGAACAATGCGGAGATGTAGCTGTTCGAGAGCTTTCTGAGAAATTTGACAAATGGGGGCCGAAAAACTTTCGTCTGTCGAATGCACAGATTAAGAAGTGCATTGATTCTTTGCCTGCCTCTACCATTGCAGATATAAAATTTGCTCAAACCCAGGTGCGTAATTTTGCTCAAGCTCAGCTGGATTCTCTACATGATATCGAAATTGAAACTTTACCCGGAGTTACTCTTGGGCATAAAAATATTCCCGTTGCAAGTGTCGGCTGTTATATTCCTGGGGGGAAATTTCCAATGGTGGCTTCTGCGCACATGAGCGTTGTCACAGCCAAAGTTGCTGGAGTAAAACGCGTTATCGCCTGTACACCTCCGAATAAAGGTGAGCCACCGGCTGCCACAGTTGCAGCCATGGCCCTTGGCGGAGCAGATGAAATCTATATTTTGGGTGGCGTGCAGGCTATTGCTGCTATGGCCATGGGTACTGAGAGCATTGATGCCGTTGATTTCCTTGTAGGTCCTGGTAATGCTTTTGTGGCTGAAGCCAAGCGGCAATTGTTTGGACGTGTTGGAATAGACCTGCTTGCCGGTCCTACAGAAACATTGATTATCGCTGATGATAGCGTAGATGCTGAAATGGTTGCCACGGATCTCCTTGGTCAGGCAGAACATGGCTATAACTCTCCGGCAGTACTGCTGACAACAAGTGAGAATCTGGCAAATGAAATTGAAGACGAAATCCAAAGACAACTCAAAGTTCTGCCGACAGCAGACACTGCGTCTGCTTCCTGGCGTGATTATGGCCAGATCATTCTGGTCGATAGCGAAGAAGAGATGGTTGCTGAAGGTGATCGTATAGCCTCTGAGCATGTTCAGATTTTGACAAAGAATCCGCAATATTTTCTCGATAATATGTCCAATTACGGCTCACTCTTTCTCGGTGAAGAAACCAACGTATCCTTTGGGGATAAAGTAATTGGAACCAACCATACCCTGCCGACTATGGGGGCTGCAAGGTATACAGGAGGCCTCTGGGTGGGTAAGTTCATCAAGACCTGCACCTACCAGAAATGTACCAAGGAGGCTAGTGTGGTGATAGGTCAGTACTGTTCCAGACTTTGTGAACTGGAAGGATTTAAAGGCCACAAAGAACAGGCCGACCTCAGGGTTCGCCGATACGGAAAAAAGTGATCAAAAAAGAGGATATGATTATAAGGAGAAGACATATGGATACAAAAAAGACAAGAACAGAATTTGATCTGGACGGTAAGGTGGCCATTGTCACCGGCGCAGGACGCGGCATTGGTCGGGAAATTGCCCTTGCCCTTGCCCGCTACGGTGCTGACCTGGTTCTGTGGAGTCGAACGCAGACAGACCTGGATCAATTGGCCGAAGAAGTACGCGCCATAGGTTCCCGCGCGCTGGTTCAATCCGTCGACATCACACGGGTGGCCGAATTGGGCGAACGGGTACAGGCTGTGGTCGACAAATTTGAAACCATCGATATCCTCGTGAACAACGCCGGCGTTAACATCCCTATGTGGACCGAAGATGTGGACGAAGAATCCTGGGACAAGGTCATGGACATCAACCTTAAAGGCACATTTTTCTGCGCCCAGGCCGTCGGCAAGGCGATGATTCGGCAAAAGAAGGGAAAAATCATCAACATCTCTTCCCAGTCCGGTAAAGTCGGCATGATCAAACGGGCCGCTTATTGTGCCAGCAAGGGTGCCGTGGATCAGCTCACACGGGTGATGGCCCTGGAATGGGCCAAATACAACATCAATGTCAATGCCGTCGCTCCCACATTTGTTGAAACAGCCATGACCCGGGACATGTTCAAAGACAAGGAATTCAGCGATTGGGTGTATGGCAAACTCATGCTGAACCGACTGGCAAAGCCGGAAGACATTATCGGCGGGGTACTGTATCTCGCATCCAGCGCTGCTGATATGGTAACCGGTCACATACTTTATATTGACGGAGGGTGGACCGCCCATTAACCGGCAGGAAATGGTGAATCAACATGATTTTAAAAACACTCAATCAGAAAATGCAAAAAGTGAATGATGTGCTGGTGGGCCCAAATCCACCGCCTAATTTTTTATAGACCCCTCCAAGGTAAAATCGGGGAATTTTTTTTTGGTGGGGGCCGATTCCGGGGCGATTCTCCTTTTTTTGAGTTCAGAACCTTGAGATGCCCTTCGATGGGGCTGTTT
>NZ_JAUWQB010000091.1 GCF_030611305.1 Desulfobacula sp.
AAACAGCCCCATCGAAGGGCATCTCAAGGTTCTGAACTCAAAAAAAGGAAAACTGCACCGGAATCGGCCCCACCAAGAAAAAAATTCCCCGATTTTACCTTTGGAGGGGTCTATAAAAAATTAGGCGGTGGATTTGGGAGATCAATGTTTAATTGACTTAATTCCGAATTTAAATTATTCTGTGAATATACTTCAATGATAAATTCTTTGTGACTTTTTATTAAAAAAAGGAGGCTATCATGGTTAAGTCTATTCATAAAACAATCGATGAACAGATCAAAAGATGGGAACAGGAGAAAAGGGAAGACAAGCCTATTCAGGAGACTGTCAATGTTATCACCATATCAAGGGAATCCGGCAGCCAGGGATATGAAGTTGCAAAAAAACTATGCCGGGAAACAGGGCTTGGTCTTTTTCATCACGAAATAGTTGATGCTATGGTTGAGACATCAAAAAACAGCCGGGTTTTTATGGAAACTCTGGATGAGAGAGGAATGAATATAGTTGATGATATTGTATCCAATTTTGTGAGTGAGCACCATTTATGGCCGGATGAATATTCAAAGCTCCTGTTTAAGATACTGACCACCATCGGCAAGCATGGAAATGCCGTTATTCTCGGAAGGGGTGCCAATTGTGTTCTTTATAAACAAAATGTGCTCAGGGTAAGAATTGTTGCTCCCATGATAGTCAGGCGTGATTATATACAGAAAAGCCTTGATCTGAATAAGGAAGATGCACAAAAACATATTGTAAGCACAGACGCCAACAGAAGTGCTTTTGTAAAAAGGTATTTTAATAGTGATGCAACCGATCCTGCAAATTACGATCTTATTTTGAACACAGGTACTTTGTCTGTTGAAAAGGCGGTGCAGGTAATTAAATGCTCAATCAGTTGAAATTAAACTATCATATTTTCCATGGCTTTTTTCATTTGACGAACGGCCTGTCTTAACCGTTCTTCGTTTTCCACCAGGGCAAGACGCAGGAATCCTTCTCCTTCTTCACTGAATCCTGTTCCGGGAGCAACAGCTACATTCGCTCTGTCCATCATTTCAACGGCAAACTGCATGGCACCCATTTTGTTGAATGGTTCCGGAATTTTTGCCCATACAAACATACCGGCTTTGGGTTTTTTAATGTCCCACCCAATTCTTTCAAGGCCGCTGCACAAAACATCTCTTCTGGTTTGGTATAGGTTTGCCAGCTCGGGAATAGTGTCGTCACAATCACGCAACGCAATAATACCGGCCACCTGGATGGCAGAAAAGATACCATAGTCAAAATAGCCTTTGATTTTTCCAAGGGCCTGAACAATCTCAGCGTTTCCCACACAATACCCAATTCTCCACCCGGCCATGTTATAGGATTTTGAAAAAGACCCGAATTCAACCCCAACATCTTTTGCGCCGTCCGCTTCAAGGAAACTTGGGGCCTCATATCCGTCAAAGGTGATTTTTGAATAGGCAAAGTCGTTGATGACCATGAATTTAAACCGTTTGGCGAGCGAAACCACTTCTTTGAAAAACTCCTTGTCCGTTACAACCCCTGTAGGATTATGGGGGTAATTGAGCATGAGAACCTTGGGTTTAGGGTAACAGGATTCACAGATGTTGATGATGCGGTCAAGAAAGCTTTTTTCAGGCTCTATGGGTATTTTCATGACATTGGCCCCTGCAATAACGGCTGCATAAATATGAATCGGGAATGCAGGGGCAGGCACAAGCACGGAATCTCCCGGGCCCATGATGGCCAGGCAGAGATGGGATATTCCCTCTTTGGAACCAATGGTGAAATAAGTTTGGGTTTCAGAATCAATATCAATATCGTAATGCCGCTTGTAATATTTAGCAATTTCAATTTTTAAATGCGGCATGCCGGAGCTTTCCGGATACCGGTGTGATTTGGGATCTTTAGCCACTTCAATCAGTTTTTCAATCACTGCATCGGGTGTAGGATCCATTGGATTCCCCATACCAAGGTCAATGACATCATCCCCGGCCCGTCTCTTTTCCATTTTCATCTGGTTGATCATTCCGAATAAATAAGGGGGCAGCTGATCCATACGGTTTGCAAAACGAACAACACTCTTTTCTTCCAAAACAACACTCCTTTGTAAAACTTTATCTTATAATTGTGAAAAATAAAATCATATCAGATTTTTAAACCATAGGAAAACAAAAAATCTTCTCCTCTTTTTTTTGTCAGACACATATCTTTCAAACTTGTTTTTTTGCCTTGACAAAGGGATAATTCCACACGAATATGGTTTAACATTCGCAGACAAAGAAGAAAACATTTTTAAATTCAAGAGAAACAGGACATACCATGAAGAGTTTTTTTTTAATCTTGTTCGGGTTGACTATTTTATCAAGTTTCTCACAAGCTTTTGCGCAGGATTGGGGTGAGATTGAAGCGGCGGCAGAAGGACAAACCATATATTTCAATGCCTGGGGCGGATCTCAACCGATCAATGAGTATATTCAATGGGCCGCAAAAGAGGTACAAAACAAATATAATGTCCGGGTCATCCATGTAAAAGCAACGGATATAAGCGATGTGGTTTCCCGCATACTTGTTGAAAAAGCAGCAGATAAAAAGACAAACGGCAGTGTGGATCTGATGTGGATCAATGGGGAAAATTTTAAGGCCATGAAGGAAAACAAGCTTTTATATGGACCTTTTTCTCAAAAACTGCCCAATTATCATCTGGTGGACATAGAGAATAAAAAAACATTGCTGTCTGATTTTACCACACCCGTTGATAACATGGAGTCACCCTGGGGAATGGCCCAGCTTGTATTTTCATATGATACAAACCAAGTGACAAAACATCCGAAAAACATGTTAGATCTTCTGGCGTTTGCAAGGGAAAATCCAGGAAGATTTACCTATCCTTCCATACCGGGGTTTCACGGGACGACGTTTATTAAACAGGTGCTTTATGAGCTGACCCATGATCCAGACGTGTTGAATCAACCAGTGATTCCGTCGGATTTTGAAAAAAACACCCAACCATTATGGACTTTTCTGGAGGCATTGCATCCTTTGATGTGGCGAAAAGGGAAAGTGTTCCCCACAAGTGCCTCCCAGATGGTAAGCCTTTTAAATGATAATGAAATTTTTATTTCTTTCAGTTTTAATCCAAATTCGGTCTCCAATGCCATTAAAAACGGGGAACTTCCTAATACTATAAGAACCTATATTCATACAAACGGCACCATTGGCAACGCTCATTTTGTGGGCATTCCCTTTAATTCATCTGCCAGGCAGGGGGCAATGGTGTTTGCCAATTTTCTTTTAAGCCCCGAAGCCCAGGCAAGAAAAGCAGACCCCACGATCTGGGGTGACCCAACCGTTCTTGATACCCAAAAACTTGTTGGCCAGGATAAAGCCTTGTTTGATGCGGTTCCAAAAGGGATTGCCACCCTGACACCCAAAGAACTGGGCCAGGGGTTGCCAGAGCCCCATGTGTCATGGGTTAAGGCGTTAGAAAAAAAATGGCTCGAAACCTATAGCAAATAACAGGAGATTGTGACAAGAATGTCTGGACAGGCAAAGGGCCGTATATTTCCTGTCGTTGTTATCAGTCTTTTTTGTGTTGTAATTCTGGCCGGTCTTTTTGGAACACTCCTGCCATCCATGAATTATCTGCCTGTTATCGGGCATACACACGTTTCATTGTCTGTCTGGTTTGACTTTTTCTCTTACCCGGGTATTCAAACGGCCATCCGTGTGACGCTTTTTTCGGGGCTGACCGCTTCTTTTGGTGTGGTATGCCTTGGGTTTTTGTTTATTACCTTTTCTTATGGAAACGCCTTATGGAAATTTTTTGAAAAAATTCTTTCCCCTGTTCTTTCGATTCCCCATGCAGCATTTGCCATAGGGTTTGGCTTTTTAATCGCCCCTTCAGGATGGCTGATCAGGATGGTTTCTCCAAAAATGACGGGTTTTACGGTTCCCCCGGACTGGATTATTCTCAATGATCCTTTAGGCATAAGTCTTTCCATTGCATTAATGATTAAAGAGTTCCCGTTCTTAATTATGGTGACCATGGGTGCCCTGGGCCAGCTTGATATAAAAAAAACACTTCTGGTGGGAAGGGCGCTTGGATATACAAAAGAGCAGATCTGGCTGAAAATTTTAATTCCAAGATTATATCCTCATTTAAGACTTTCCATTTTTGCTGTCATTGCCTATTCTCTTTCCGTGGCAGATATGGCCATTATTTTAGGCCCCAGCTCTCCGCCTTCTCTTTCCGTACTTATTTTAAAATGGTTTAATGATCCTGTGATGAGCTTTAAGCTGCTTGCCGCAGCCGGGTCTTTATTCCTTTTTTTTATGGTGGTGCTCAGTATTTTATGTGTTTATCTCATTGAAAGATCAGCCCGGGTTTTTTTAAGGCCCTGGACGACAAGTGGAAAGCGGCGCTCTTTTCTGTCACCGCTTAAACCCATCATTTTTTTTATGGGGAGCGGCATTCTTTTTTTCACGGCCGTTTCCTCTGTTATTCTTGTGATCTGGTCATTGACATGGCAATGGCGGTTCCCTGATTTTCTTCCAACGGCATGGACACTGAAGCTCTGGACAAAAGGCCTTATGTCATCTTTTGATCCTGTTATGACAACCTTGTTGACAGGAGTGGCATCGGCTTTTATAGGACTGATTCTTACCGTCGGCTGCCTGGAGCATGAAGTGGCTGCAGGGAAAACCAGGACCCGAAATTATACTGGTTATATCCATTATTTTTTATATCTTCCTTTGTTGGTTCCCCAGATTACATTTATGGCAGGTATCCAGCTTCTTTTGGTCATCACAAAGATGGACGGTTATTGGATTACGCTTATGGTTTCCCACCTCCTCTTTGTTCTGCCCTATATGTTTATTGCCTTGAGTGCCACCTATTTGGCGTTTGACGGACGGATGACGGACCAGGCAATGGTTTTGAAAAGATCGTATACCTCTGTTTTGTTCAGGATAAAATTACCCATGCTGATAAAGCCGATCCTGTTTTCTTTTGCCATCGGGTTTTCCGTGAGCGTGGCACAATATATTCCAACAATGCTGGTGGGTGCCGGAAGATTTTCAACCATTACTACAGAGGTTGTCAGTATTGCCTCGGGCTCGGACCGAAGGGCCATTGCGGTTTATGCCCTTATTCAGCAGTTTTTGCCCATGATGATGTATGCGTTGGCCATTATCATCCCAAAAAGTTTGTATTACAATAGAAAAGGAATGCAGGTATAAGGAACATTATGTCGCTTGAATTGGAAAAAGTCAGCATATTAAAGCAGGGGTCTACCATATTTGATCCGGTGAATCTTGTGATCAAGCCAGGGGAGATTGCCACCATTATGGGGCCAAGCAGGTGTGGAAAATCCACGCTTTTGTCTGCAGTGTCAGGAAGCCTGGACGCTGTGTTCACCCTCAAAGGGTCCATCTTTTTATATGGCCGGGATATGTTAACTCTGCCTATGGAAAAGCGGAATATCGGTATCCTTTTCCAGGATGATCTTCTTTTTCCCCACATGGATATCGGAAGCAATCTTGCCTTTGCCATTAAAGAGAAAACATCCAGGGCCCAACGCAACACATTAATTGATAAAGCCCTTAAAACAGCCGGGCTTAAAGGGTTTGAAAAGCGTGATCCCTCAAGCCTTTCAGGAGGACAGAAAGCAAGGATAAGCCTGTTGAGAAGTCTTTTGGCCAAACCTTCCGCCCTGCTTTTAGATGAGCCCTTTTCAAAGCTGGATCAAACCCTTAAGGCAAAAATCAGGCCCTTTGTTTTTTCTCAGATAAAAAAAATGAATATTCCGGCACTCTTAGTGACCCACGACCCTATGGATTGTCCCGAGGGCGGGGTGATATTAAACCTGAACAAAGAAAAAGGATAGCACCATGCTCGACCCCTGGGCCATAAAATTAGTTAATTCACCTTTGAAAGCCTGTGCCCAAATTCTTGAAAAAAAGAATGTCAAAGCGGACCAGGTCACCATTGCAGGTTTTGGTATAGGCCTGCTTGCTTTTTTTGCTCTCTGGATGAATTGGTACAAAATTGCCCTGGTTTTTATCATTTTGAACCGGATCATGGATGGGCTGGATGGGGCTCTTGCAAGACTGACAGCCAAAACAGATGCCGGCGGGTTCCTGGATATTTGCCTTGATTTTATTTTTTATTCCGCTGTGGTGGCAGGATTTGCCCTGGCAGACTCTCAAAATAATGCCATTCCCGCAGCACTTTTGTTACTTGGTTTTGTGGGAACAGGGACCAGTTTTCTTGCTTTTGCCGTCATGGCCCAGAAACATGATTTGAAGAGTGTGGCCTATCCCCATAAGGCCATGTATTATATCGGGGGACTTACCGAGGGTACGGAAACCATTATTTTTTTGGCAATAATCTGTATATTTCCGGACCATTTCCCTTTCCTTGCTTTCCTCTTCGCCTTTTTGTGCCTGATTACAACGATAACAAGGGTTTTGTCAGGATATGCAATGTTGAAAGAAGTTGCAAAAAACAAGAAAAAGATGGTATTCAATCAGAGTAAGAATAATGGTAACAACCTTTAATTTACAGGCAATATGGAATGAAACCGCAAGAAATAGAAAGTTTAAGCTTTAAGATAATCGAACAGGAAGCAGGGGATCACACGTTCAGTGATGACCAGTGGCCCATTGTCAGGCGCATGATTCATACGTCTGCTGACTTTGAATATATGAACACAATCCGGTTTTATCCCGATGCAATTCAAAAGGGGATCAAGGCCATACAAAATGGCTGTCAAATACTGACAGACACCAATATGGCCCGGGTGGGGATCAGAAAAAAAGAGATTCATGAATTTGGCAGCAAGGTCAGCTGTCTCATTGCAGACAAAGATGTTGCAGATAGGGCAAAAGATGCCGGAACCACAAGAGCCCTTGCAGCAGTGGACATGGCCTGTGACCGGATGAAAGACGGGATTTACGTGGTGGGAAATGCCCCAACCGCCCTTTTAAGGCTGATTGAACTGATAAAGGATAAAAAAGCAAGCCCTGCCCTGGTGATAGGATTTCCTGTCGGGTTTGTAAATGCTGCAGAATCAAAGGATGCGTTGATGACCCTTGATTTTCCCTACATTACGAACAAGGGAAGAAAAGGCGGATCAAATATTGCGGCAAGCATTGTTAATGCTCTTGCCATCATGGCAGTTGAACAAAAATAAAACACTGGAGGTTACTATCAAGGGGTTTGTCATTGGTGCCACAGGAAGCGGAACAGGTAAAACCACCATCAGTCTTGCCATTTTGTCATATCTGGCTGACCAGGGATATAAAGTGGCTCCTTTTAAAGTCGGCCCGGATTTTATCGATCCAGGTCATCATACTAAAATTGCAGGAAAAACAAGCTTTAACCTGGATTCCTGGATGCTTTCCAGAGATTATAATACCAAGATTTTCAAAGAGAAAACGATCGGTTCTGATATTGCCGTAGTTGAAGGGGTTATGGGCCTTTTTGACGGGGTTGACGGCCTGTCGGAAGCAGGCTCCACAGCCCAGATGGCCAAATGGCTGGATCTGCCTGTTGTACTGATTGTCAGCGCTAAAGGCAAGGCCAGAAGTGCGGCTGCCATTGTACAGGGGTTTGAAAATTTTGATAAGGATCTGAAAATTGCAGGCGTAATTTTCAGCAAGACAGGAAGTCTGCGGCATTATGACTACCTGAAAAATGCGGTTGAACAAAGCTGCAGAACAAAATGCCTCGGGTTTATGCCGAAAAATGACAGTATTGTCCTGCCGGAAAGACACCTGGGGCTTGTTACATCAGATGAGCTTAATATCAACCCAAAGGTTCTTTCAACCCTTTCCTCAATGGTCAGAGATCATATTGATATGGAGGGTTTAATCAATTGTCTTGATACTTTTGAACCCTCCTGGAACAGGGAGGCTGCAATATCAAGACTTTCCCGTGAACAGGGCCCGACCATTGCCGTTGCCAGGGACAAGGCTTTTTGTTTTTATTACCAGGACAATTTAGATATCTTGAAAAAGTTTGGGGCAAGCATTGTTGAATTTTCACCCTTAAAGGATGACAGGCTGCCCCCAAATATTGACGGAATCTATTTTGGCGGGGGATACCCTGAAGTGTTTGCCAAAGAGCTGTCACAAAAAATAAATCTTTTCCAGGAAATCAAAAAAAACAGTGTTTCCGGTATGCCCATTTACGGGGAATGCGGAGGGTTCATGTTCCTTTGCAACAAGCTTTCCGGTATGGATGAAATTCGAAAATATCCCATGTCCGGGTGTTTTGATTTTAACGTTCAAATGTCAAAGCGCCTTCGGTCCCTTGGATACAGGGAAATAACTTTAAAAGAAGATACCATTATCGGAAAAAAGGGCGATATGCTAAGAGGGCATGAATTTCATTATTCATCCCTGGAAAATCCTGACAGCAAAATATCCAATGTATATCATGTGACTAGCCGGGCAGGACAGGATATTTCCCTGAAAGGCTACCAGGTATCCAACACTCTGGGCAGTTATCTTCATATTCATTTTGGCAGCAATGAAGGGTGTGCAAAACATTTCGTAGAGACCTGTAAAGGGTTTAAGGACAAAAGAAATAAAGATGTCATCCAAAACACTTAAAAAAGGATTTACAACCGGTGCGGCAGCAGCTGCTGCTGTTAAAGCATCCCTGCTCTCTTTTTTTTCTAAAGCCCCTAAATCCGTTGAGATCCGGTTTTTGACCAAAGAAAAAAAACAAATTGATATTCAAACCGTAAAAAAAATATCTGAAAACACAGTTGAAGCCATTGTTGTCAAAGATGCGGGAGATGATCCGGATATCACCCACAAAGCGCAAATAGGGGCTACGGTAACACTGTCAGATTCAAAGGAATTTGCGATAAATATTACCGGTGGAAAAGGGGTTGGAACTATTACAAAACCGGGCCTTGAATTACCAGTGGGTGAGGCTGCCATCAATCCCGGACCCAGGACGATGATCCAAAATTCGGTGGAAGAAGTGTTTGCCCGGTTTAATATTCAACACAAACAGGTGGATATTGAAATTTTTGTTCCAAAGGGTGAAGAGCTTGCAAAAAAAACCCTGAATGCGCGGCTGGGGATTGTGGGTGGTATTTCTATTTTAGGCACTACCGGCATTGTCACCCCCATGTCCCATGATGCTTACATTGCCACAATCAAAGCAGGTGTTTCAGTTGCAGCTGCCAAAAGCATGGACACGCTTGTCTTTACCACTGGCAGACGAAGCGAACGGTTTGCCATGGAGAAATTTAAAGATTTGGGTGAAGAGGCCTTTATTCAGACCGGGGATTTTTTTAAAGCATCCCTTGATATGGCACTGTTACAGCCTAAAATTCAAACCATTATTTATACGATTTTTTTTGGCAAGGCCGTGAAAATGGCCCTGGGATTTGAACATACCCATGCAGCAAAGTCTGAACTGACCTTGAAAAGACTGTCCAAATGGGCTGCGGATATCACAGGGCACCGGGAGCTGGAAAAGCAGATTGCCGACGCTAACACTGCCCGCCACGCATTTTCATTTATCTATCCTGAATACCCGGAACTGATTTCCCATGTGGGCGAAAAGATAAAAGAGAATGCAATAAGGTTTTCAGGCCATAAACTTAAAATCAGAACCATTATCCTCAATTTTGACGGAGAAGTTGCCTTTGATTCAACCTAGGGCAGGAAATAGACACTCAATGCATTGAAGAGACGGATTCTTTAGTAGGACAAAACAGAAGCATTTAAAGGAGAATAAATAATGAGATTCAACATTTCACCCATCGGGACAATTCATACCCCTTTTGATGATTTGGAGGGGATGCCCATACAGCCCTCAGGAGCAGCTCAAGTTCAGGGCACCATTGTCATAGACAAGGAATATGAACAGGGTTTAAATGATTTGGAAGGCTTTTCCCACATTATCCTTCTTTATCATTTTCATCGATCTAAAGGGTATGATTTGATGGTAAAGCCTTTTCTGGATGATCAAAAAAGAGGTCTTTTTTCCACACGGGCTCCAAGGCGTCCCAACCCCATCGGGCTATCCATTGTCAGGCTGATCAAAAGAGAGGGCAATAGATTAACCATTAAAGGAATCGATGTATTGAACGGCACCCCGTTAATTGATATCAAGCCCTATGTCCCGGGATTTGACACAAAAGAGGTGACAACCATTGGCTGGCTTGAAAACAAGCAGGAAAATGCAATAGCCTTAAAGTCTGATGATCGGTTTCTTTAAGACCTGATTTAATCGGAAAGGGTTAATTCCCCGCCCCTTGGGGCGTTTGGATTTAGTCCTATCCGTTGATACCCCGCTGCTTGCGGCGGGGTAGTTCATTTTCATCTGGGAAAGGATCATCAAAAATAAAAAACGCTTTACCTCTTTTTAACATTTCTATAAGCTTGGCAGATTCAAAATAAATTATCTTGATCAGATAACTATTTTAAATAACAATCAACCTGGAGTGTAAGTTGCCAAACAATGATGATCTGACCGTTAAAGCATCTGTTTTAACTATTTTTATATGTATTCTTTTCGGTGCCAACCCTGTGGCTATAAAACTTAGCCTTACAGGGTTAGGCTCTTTTACCGCAGCGGGAATCCGGTTTGCTATTGCGGCTGTTGTAATTTTTACCTGGGCAAGGGTTAAAAAAATACCGTTAAAACTCAATCAGAAACAATTGGGCCAGATGCTGATAGTTTCTGCCATTTTTGTTGTTCAGCTCTCCTGTTTTTATATGGGCCTTGATAAAACCACTGCTTCCCACGGGGCATTGATAGCAAACGTTTTACCATTTTTTGTATTGATTTTAGCGCATTTTTTTATTCCCGGTGACAGCATTTCCTTAAAAAAAGGGATCGGTATAACCCTTGGGTTTGCTGGTGTTTTATTCTTGTTTTTTGACAAACAAGACTTGACTGGCGATTTAAAGAGAGGGGATTTGATTATTCTTGGGGCTGTATTCTTGTGGAGCTCAAGTGCGGTTTTTGTAAAAAGGATTATTTCTGAGTATAATATAGTTCAAATTACCATATATCCCATGATTTTTGGCGTACCATTCTTTTTTCTCGGCGGTTTTTTATGGGATGATCAAATGATACGAATAATCAACCCGACGATTATCAAGGCACTGCTGTATCAGTCCATTGTAACGGCATCTTTCGGGTTTATTGTCTGGAATAGCCTGCTACAGAAATTCGGGGTAACAGCACTCCATTCTTTTATCTTTATCATGCCCCTGGCCGGGGTTCTGTTTGGCGTGCTGCTTTTGGGAGAGACCATTACTCCTCATTTGGTCACTTCAATCATTTTTATTGTGACAGGAGTGATCATTGTAAATTTGAGAAGAAAGAAACACCCCGTATCAGTGCATTAAACAAAAATTTTTTAATTCTTCTTTTGATTGATAGGCACAAAAACAAGGGTCTGGAATACCAGAAAATTTTAGGGACAAGAGATGTGGTTATAAAAAGTTTTGAAGAAACAAGAGAGTCCTTGCTGTGACTGGCACTGGAACCCCAGGCTGTTAAATTATTTGGTTTAAATCATTCATTAATTCAAATAGATATAATTTTTTTTACTTTATGTGAAAAAAAGGTTTGACATAAAGTTTTTTTTCATGCATCATACGCCGGTCTTCTCGAGGAAGGTTCGAGTTTCTTCGAGAAGTTTTTTTTTGATCTTTGAAAATTGGTCAGTGAGAAATTTTGAAGCGGGTCTTAAAACAAGACCATAAAGAGTTTAGAAGTATAGGATTATAACTGGAGAGTTTGATCCTGGCTCAGAATGAACGCTGGCGGCGTGCTTAACACATGCAAGTCGAACGAGAAAGCCTTTGCTTGCAAAGGCGAGTAGAGTGGCGCACGGGTGAGTAACACGTAGATAATCTACCTTCAAGCCCGGAATAACTATTCGAAAGGATAGCTAATACCGGATAAAGTTAATTAACCCAAGTTAATTAATGAAAGATTGCCTCTTCTTGAAAGCAATTGTTTGGAGATGAGTCTGCGGACCATTAGCTTGTTGGTGGGGTAAAGGCCTACCAAGGCTACGATGGTTAGCTGGTCTGAGAGGATGATCAGCCACACTGGAACTGGTACACGGTCCAGACTCCTACGGGAGGCAGCAGTGAGGAATTTTGCGCAATGGGGGCAACCCTGACGCAGCAACGCCGCGTGAGTGAAGAAGGCCTTTGGGTCGTAAAGCTCTGTCGACAGGGAAGAAATTATACATATCCAATAGGTGTGTATATTGACGGTACCTGTAGAGGAAGCACCGGCTAACTCCGTGCCAGCAGCCGCGGTAATACGGGGGGTGCAAGCGTTATTCGGAATTATTGGGCGTAAAGGGCGCGTAGGCGGTTTTGTCGGTCAGATGTGAAAGCCCGGGGCTCAACCCCGGACGTGCATTTGAAACAGCAAGACTTGAGTACGGGAGAGGAAAGCGGAATTCCTGGTGTAGAGGTGAAATTCGTAGATATCAGGAGGAACACCGATGGCGAAGGCAGCTTTCTGGACCGATACTGACGCTGAGGCGCGAAGGCGTGGGTAGCGAACAGGATTAGATACCCTGGTAGTCCACGCAGTAAACGATGTTAACTAGGTGGTGGGGATATTAAAATTTTCACTGCCGGAGCTAACGCATTAAGTTAACCGCCTGGGGAGTACGGTCGCAAGACTAAAACTCAAAGGAATTGACGGGGGCCCGCACAAGCGGTGGAGCATGTGGTTTAATTCGACGCAACGCGAAGAACCTTACCTGGGTTTGACATCCTGTGGATCTTCCAGAGATGGAAGAGTGCCTTCGGGAGCACAGAGACAGGTGCTGCATGGCTGTCGTCAGCTCGTGTCGTGAGATGTTTGGTTAAGTCCAGCAACGAGCGCAACCCTTATCTTTAGTTGCCAGCACGTAATGGTGGGAACTCTAGAGAGACTGCCCGGGTTAACCGGGAAGAA
>NZ_JAUWQB010000144.1 GCF_030611305.1 Desulfobacula sp.
TATGATCAGGGACTTTTCAGAGTATGCATTAAAACTCTATTCAAAAACAGACACCTCGGATATCCAGATGGAATACTGCCAGAAAATGATTAAAAAACCGGTAAAGGATATAGAAAGATTCTCAAGAATCTGGGAACATCATGTAATTTCATTAAAAGACTCCTATGAAATGAATCCTTGATCAATTAAGGCCAAAGAACCGGGATATCTATTCAGCCAAAATGCCAATCCTGGCATTTTGGCTGAATAGATTTGAGCGTGAAAAGGGGCAACAATAACAAGCCTACTGAAATTACTCCGAATATTATGGATATCCCAAGTTTGTCGGTTTGACCAAGAACAATAGCCACTCCAGCAAAAATCGCGGCGGTTATGTTTATGGCTGTTACCGTCATGATATCTTGAGCGCCTTTGTTTTGGGAGTTGTTGTTGGTATGTCCATTATGGCAATTGTGTTAAATTTTTTAAAAACATAACGGTTGAGCTCAGGGGCCGCCGAGCGAAGCCGAGGGGACAAGGGGATGAAGGCGAAGCCGCCCCTTGCGGTCCCTTGCAGCGATTGTTATGTGTTTTTTTGTTCAACTAAGTTATTAATTTTTCAGAATCAATCCAATTTAAACCAAGAGTTTTACATATGGCTCTAAATCGTTCTTCATCTGGTGGTTCTGCTTTATGCACCACTGTTGGACCAGAACGAGAAATACGGTTGTTAGACATTATTATATTTTGTCCAAGCTTATGCCTTGCCATCATTTCTATGCATTGTGCATGAAAAAAGAGCATATCTTCTCGTTTGTGTGGGGTCGGTAGGTTCTTGAAAAGTTGATTTATTCCAGATTCTTTTTTTAAAGATTGCCCATCTGTGATGAAAACAATATATCCAATCTTTCCAAGTGTGATTGAAATAGAACTGGTTTGTAATAAATGTGCGAATGCAAATGCCACTTTTTTATCAAAGTTGAATTTAAAAACGCTACCAAATGGGTCAGGAGTTGTTTTAAAGCCTCCAGACACACAATGAAGGAAATGTCTGTCTTTTTCCAAAGAATCATTTTGGCGAAACACATCACCAATTTTATATCTTGGGTTTTTTCTATCCCATTCAAAGAAACGGTCTTTATAGCAGAGAGCGTAGTGAATTTTATTTGCCCATTTCCAAATATCTGATTCTGATGAGTTGCCTGAACTAACTTTTTTTTCTAATAGACCATAGATGTCATTATTGCATTTTTTGCACGAAGGAACTAATAATTTTCGATATTGCACACTAGTTCCGTTGGGAAGCACTATTTGCTCATCCCATAGATTGTATTGACGTTGTAACCATTTTGGAAAGACATGTTCGACTGAAACAGCCTTTCTACCACAAATGAAACATGTATTTATATTTTCTTTTGGTTTTGGGATAAGCATATTATCGTTTATTACCAGCTAACGATTGAGCTCACCTGCCGCCAACACTGCGGAGCGCTGAACTTTGAAAAAAACACCTGCTTTGATGCGGGGCAGAGCCTTTCAAAAACCGCCGAGCTGTTGGCGGTCATGTGGAGTGATTGGTTAGGCCAAGATGTCCATGGAATGTCAATCTTTCACGAGTGTTCCTTTGCTCTCCCCACTTAAATGCGGTTAACTCACTTATTTGAATCATCATCTTGCCTTATTTCAAATGTTGTATGTGACTTCTTTGTTTGCTTTCTTGCAATGATCCTATTTATATGTTTAACGTGTGCCTTGTGTGTCTTTAACCCTGGTGACAAACGGTTTTGAGCGATCGTTTTGATTATATTTTCGTTTTCAACCTCAGTTAGAATTCTTTGGTTATGTCCTTTGAGGTAACGAAGGTAACCGAATCCTTTTGTAACATTCTCCGGCATTGTGGTCTTAAACGTGAAGTCACCAACAAAGGCAATTAAAGACTTCACCTTTGTTTCAGGCAAACCAAGAAGTTCCGTCAGTATCTTCGTATGCTTATAATTTTGATGTAATGGATTTTGGAATTTTTGAGAGTGATTTTTGTGCAACTTTTGGGTCCAATACTTGTCTCGTTCTCTACCAAAAATCCAACCTCGCATATTCTTAGTTTCAACAACGAATACGCCAAAAGGTGAGATAATAATATGATCAACCTGCGTACTACCATCTTTGGTAGGAAACGTCACATTATTTACCACATGATAATTTTTGTCGAGAAAAAAGCGTGAGGCAAGGTTAATCTGAAATTCTCCAAACCAACCCTTGAACCACGTTGATTGAAGAATCGAGCCAAGAATTACAATAACCCCTATGGCTACAAAAACATACATCATCATGCTATCCTCATTAAATTTTTGGGCACCCTAACGAAAAGCTAAGCCGGAGCGGCCCGGCCCATGGGGCCGCGATCGGCTTGAGCGACCTGTTAGCCATTGTTTTGGTGCTTGAACATAAAGTCGATTTACTTTTCAGCATACTTCAAAAAAGCATCTTTGTGATGCTCGTCAATTTTCTTCTTTTCAATCCACTCATCTAGGTCTTTGCGGGTAAAAGCAAAATGGTGGTAAATATTCTTAATTGAACGTTGAAACAGAGCTTGAGACATACCTTCTGATTTCCCGGCTTCTTGAATTGCAGTACCGTTGTTACCCTCCTGTAGTTTCTTCAAACAAGATTGTGCATTTCCCAACATTATCCCCGCTTCTGAGTAAAGTTCCATGGCGTCGGATTTGATATACTTTTTTAGGTTAGCGTTCTTATTCGTCTGCCACACTGCCAAAACGATACTTACAAGACTCACACAATAACTGAAAAACTCTGCCCCGCTCATGTCGAAACCCTCCATCATTATTTTACTGCCAACGACCAAACTCACTTGCCCGCCATGCAGGCTAAAGTTGAACTTGGCGAATGTACGAATGTTGAATAACCCGAAAAATCGGCTACGAGTTGCGGGTCAAGTGCAGTGCCTGGTTATACGTTGTCAATTGGTTGATATTCATGAATAATTAAATCTAATGTTTCGATAAATTGTTTAGTTTTTCCTGCCCATTGTTCCACTGAATAATTAGGATATCTCCTTTCGTAATCTTCTGGCACAATGAAACCAAGATATGTGACTAATTTTTCTTTAAGAAATGCCATGAATTTTCTTTGTTCTGGGTCGTTGTTGAAACTACCAAAATTTACAGTAAGCCGACCATCTGAGAAAATGGTAAACACAGAATACTTTCCTAAATGTGACCATTTAGCAGAAAAAGATCCGGCGGTCTTTCCTGTACCCCAAGAGATTTCACTTTTCAATTCTTGAGATTTATCAAAAATTTGTTTTATTGAGCTAACCTGATCTTTATTTAATCTCTCTTTTGCATCTTGAAAAAATGATTCTTTATCCCACTTTCTTCTGGATCCAGAGTTCACAGATACTGTTCTTTTGATTTGGCGAGCCTCTTCTGTGTAACCAAACAATATTGGAGTGACCACTTTTGTTCCATTTAGCTCATACTGCCTGGCTTCGACAATAAGGACTTCAGCTCGCTCCATTTGCTTGTTAAGGAAATCTACAACGCTTTTTAGCTCTGGAGGGGCTTCCTCCATGAAAAAAATTAATCGAACTTGCCCCTCTCGTAAATTGTCCTGCACGTGTTGAAAGAAATTATCTACGGATTCTGTTTCTTCTGGTTGTAAACGCTTAATTTCTTCCTCTAAAGATATTTTATTTTTTGTGGCTGATTCTTCGGCATAATTCCGCATTTCTTCTTTTGACCAATAATAATGACCATTTGCTGCGTATTCGAGCATTTGCCCAACGACTTCTCTTTTTGCACGGCTGTCATTATATCTCTTACATTCGATGAAAGTTGGCATGGCGTCTTGGTCAACAAAAAACATATCGATACTCCACCTGTCATCTCCAGTCGTGGGGTCAGGGACAGGCATTTCTCTTTTTACCACCAACCACCTGCGAGGGTCTGTTGGATTTATTTGATCTCCTGGGACGAGGTCAGGGTTAATTTCAAGGATTCTCTGAAGTTCCAGGTCTTCATTCTTGCAATGAATTCTGGCCATGGGCTGCGTTGTTCCATCGTTGCCAACAGTGTAAACTTTGGACATATTGTTTCCTCGTTTTTTTCTCGTATAACGTTGAGCTGAGCAGCCGGGGGCTAAAAGCAGACAAACTCAGCATAATTGAAATTTATGTCGAAGCCAAAACTTTCGAAAACCGCTCAGTACCCCCCGGTCTGCTCCGGCGTTGTGTTATGTGATTCTACTTCAACTCGATTCTGCTAAAAAATTTTCTTACTTGAGGTAAAATATAGTCCAAGTATTTTGTCTCAATTATAATTTTGCCATGATTTTCAAGTTTAAAGTTGCCATCAACAAGGTGCTGTTTGAAATTGCCATCATTTTTGAGGCTGTCATTAGCATTTCCGTCTTCGTGGACAATAGCATTCCTGAGTTTTCTTAGGGTTTCTATTTCACTCCACGGTTTTTTTTCTGTATGCAGATTACAGCCGAAGACTTTTTTTAAATATATTTTTGCTCGGTTTACTCCTTTACCCTGCATGTCCGTATATTTGACATTAAATTTTTCTAAGTCTTTCTTCTTCTGATAACGTGCTTTGTCTGAATATGCAACATTGCAGAGTGTATTCATCCCATCCTCTATGTACGCAAAAAGGATAACAATAAACGATCTCAAACTGATTTGTGTGAAAACATCCTCTACCATGAAATAGTCTTCAGAATTCCAGTCAAAATATTCTTCTTTTTGTTCCTCTGAAAGATCTTTTGTATCCCTGTCAAATCTATCCGAAATTGATTTCTTCTCATCTATTATTGCAGCCAATGTAAAACGCTTGAATTCTTCCATATCATCAAAGCGATGTACAACAAAATTTTTAATGGTTGGTGCCATTTTGATAAACATATCTTTAAACTTCTTGCTCCTACTTGAATTGGTTTCTGTCATTTACTCACCTCCTTTATTGCAACTGAAACATAACGTCAGCTTCACCGTGCACTTGGCCGTGCGCTGAAAGCGCGCGGTTAAGTGCTACGGTGCAAGCTCTTGTGTACGCCCGGCACGGG
>NZ_JAUWQB010000034.1 GCF_030611305.1 Desulfobacula sp.
GAGGGGCTTTCCTAACACAATGCCCCCTTCGGAGGGGGCTTCATCATACCTCCTGCTATGCAGGAGGTCGGTGATTAAAAGTTGCTACTATATGAAAACTACCAAAAAAGCGTTCATGGTATCAAATGATATCAATTCAAATTTTGATAAAGTTTTAAAGATAGCAAAATCACACTGGAAAACTGAAAGGGCTGACTACTGTCCATTCATCAATGCTTTACATGGCTTGAAAAATCTGTGGACTTTTCCCTATAATCTAATTTTTTTTCAAAAACAACCGGCCACAATATATAGTACCCATATTTTTTTTATATCCTTACGCAACAGTCAATTTTATTGGAGAAAAAAATCATTAATCAAAATCCTAATTTAAAAAGCTTTATTCATCGGATGTCTTGTTGTAGCGTTTGAAATTGTGGATGTGGAGTTTCAATTCAAAAAAACAGGGAGCCGGTGAAGGCTCCCTGAACCGGAAGATATTATGAAAGTGAAAGGGATTTTCTTTTCATAATATCAATTCAATATTTGCAGATTTTTTTAAACAATTCAAGTGAAAACAACAATTAATAGAGTAATGATGTGTATAAGTTTGAATCTGATTCTTCGGTGTTTTTTTGTTTGGGAAGGTCTTCGATCTCATAGAGATAATTTTTGTTCAAACTCCGGAAAAGAATTTCAGGATCTGCTAATTATATTAGTAAGTGTAATCTGGAAAAATTGTCAGTGTCAATGTCCCGGGTTATATATTTGAATGGGAAGTTCTATTCTGGGAATACATAAGATGCCAGATGTAGTGGTTCCCAAATTTCATCCGGACTGAGCCCTATTAATAAGAACTGAACCGCTTCGCGGAAGTGTGCGTCCCAACTGCTAAAATTCAATCAACATTTTCTTTTTTTCAAAATAAATCTACAATACTTCCTGCGGCTTAATCATCGGCCGGTTTCATTAATTTTTATCAAGGAGGTATTACAATGGGCCATGATCTTAGAACCCAATTTGTCAATCACATGATTCTTCATCGGCTTTCACCCTACACCATAAAAAATTATTTGGCTGCGGTTAAGAGGCTTGCAAAATTTCACAACAAATCTCCGGATCTGATTAATAACGAACAGATCCAGGAATATCTGCTCCATCTTTTTCAAGAATGCAAATTATCCTGGGGAAGTTGCAATGTTCATTTGTCTGGGCTTTCTTATTTTTATAAAAATATTCTGCAATGGGATGAGACTAATTTTAAATTACCCCCAAGACCAAGAATCAAAAAGATTCCAAATATTTTGAGTATTGAAGAAGTGAAAAAATTGTTTGAATCTACAGCCAACCTTAAACACAGAACCTTACTTAAAACGGTATACAGTGCAGGCCTTAGAATCAGTGAGGTTGTAAGACTTGAACCCAGACATATTGAAAGTGACCCTTCAAGAATGATGATCAGGATAGAACAAGGCAAAGGCAAAAAAGATCGTTATACAGTCTTATCCAGTCATTTGCTTGATGAACTCAGAGTATATTGGCAAAAATATAAACCCGGCAAATGGATTTTCCCCGGTTATGATAAAGAAAAACACATTGGCTATTCAGGGGCCAGCTCAGCTTATGACATCGCAAAAAAAAAGCCTGCATAAAAAGAGGGCGAGGGATACACACTCTCAGGCATAGCTTTGCAACTCACCTCCTTACCCAGGGAACAGATCTTTACACCATCAAACGACTCCTTGGGCATTCTTCCATAAAAACCACCCTCATTTATCTTCACCTGGTACAAGAAAGAGTAACAGAACTTAAAAGCCCTCTTGACTGTATGTATGGGGATCAGGAGGGGAAAGAATGAAAAACAAACATGAAGTTGGAGATATTTTTCGTCTTTACGGCAAGGAATACCAGAAACAAACGAATCTGCCTTACAAAAAACTTAAGGTCATGCACAAGATTAAGATTTGCCGTACTGCTCAACTTGGGGGTCATGTTGAACAGTGTGACCATTGCAGTTTTGAACGAATTGCCTATAACTCCTGCAGGGACAGGCACTGCCCCAAATGCCAGACCATGGTGAAAGAAAAATGGCTCAATGATCGAAAGGCAGATTTGCTGCCCTGCAATTATTTTCATATGGTCTTTACCATACCCCATGAGCTTAATCCCATCAGATTGCTTAATCCAAAAATCATGTTGAGTTATCTTTTTGCTGCTGTCAGTCAGACATTGCAGGTGTTTGCACGTGATCCGCAGTGGAAGGTCCAAGGGCAACTTGGGTTTATTAGTGTTCTTCACACCTGGTCGCAAAAGCTTACAGATCATTTTCATATTCATTGCCTTGTTGCAGGAGGCGCTCTCTCCTTTGATAAAAACCGATGGAATCCTTCAAAAAAATCGTTTCTGTTCAGGGCGCAGTCTCTGTCAAAAGAGTTCAAGAAACGATATCTTGGGCTTTTAAAAAAAGCATATTTGAATAATGAACTGTCTTTAGAAGGCAAAATGGCAAAATATAAGTCTAAGCAGGAATTCACAAGTTTTGTTCAGTCACTTTTTATGGTGAAATGGAACACCTATGCCAAACGTCCTTTTGCCGGTCCTGAACAGGTGCTTGAGTATCTTGGTCGATATACACATCGGGTGGCCATATCAAACAACCGGATCAAATCCATTGATAATGGCCAGGTATGTTTTGAATACAGGGACAGGGCTGACAATAATACATCCAAAACAATGACAGTATCTGCTCATGAGTTTATCCGCAGGTTCCTGCTTCATGTGCTCCCGCATAATTTTATGAAAATTCGGTATTTTGGATTTTTATCACACAGGAATAAAAAGCAAGCGATCAAGCTTATCCGAAAGCTGATTGATCCTGATGCCAAAATACCTCAGAAAACAGAAGAGACATATCTTGAGATGATGCACAGATTGACCGGCCATGATCTTTTATGTTGCCCCAAGTGCAAAGAAGGGAAAATGACGATCATTAAAAAATTACCAAATCAGTTTTTAAATTCTTCCTGATAACGATTTTAATGGGAGTGCAAGACAGCAAGGATCGTCACATTAGCGATACCGGATAGTTATGTCTAAAACAAAAAATGGGATACAATCAAATGAAATATATACATTTTGAGATGGGTATTTTTTACATAAAAGAATGGAAATATCACTTTTTCCAAAATAAAAGTTTGTTGTTAAAAAATAATTTTGGATTAATGAATCAAAAGCAAATTATATAATCCCCATAGCCCCACCTAAATAATTCAGTTCACACATTTTATCAATCATTGAAAAATGTTATTGCTATTTTGAAATCTTAGGCAATGATAGATAAAACGCTCTTCTATAAACCAAGCTTTTCAGGGAGGGAAAAATCCTGAACACTATCCCTGTAAGTCCGCACTTAGAAAGGCCATGCGGGCGGAGGGTTTACAATGTTCTCTCATGAGATAAAAAAGTTCATGAAAGCTGTTTTCTTGCCCGCAGTTTGGCGTTGATCAAGTCGTTATGGCTTAAGCGAAGAAGGTTTGCAAGTTTGTGGGCAAAGTGGTCCTCATGCGCTTCAAGGTGATCGTCCAGTAAAATGATGCGCCAGACAGATTCCATCAGGTCGATCTTTTGCTTTTCGGAAAAATTTTCGTTAATAAAGCGAGTATAACGAAAAAGGTCCACATACTCTCTGTGTTCTTTATCACTGTCAGAGAGCAGGGTATCAATTTCCTGCCTGGATATCCCAAAATTTGTCACAAGTGTTGCAACAAGATGCTCTTTTTCTTCCCCACTGCACTCACCATCTGCATAGGCTGCCTCAAGCAGCAGTACTGTCAACGCCAAATGGGCGTTTAGAATATCCTGGTCTCTGGTCTCTGCTTTACCATTGTCACTGCCAATAATTTTTTTTATTAAATCAAACATCTTTCTGTGATATCCTTTTTTTATCCTGAACACAGCCAGGGTGTGATTGACAAGTTTTTTTCTGCCGGTATAAGGCCATAGAAACAACGGGTACCAAGGCTTCATGATATTGTTTTCAGATTTTCCAGCAAGGGTTTATACACGGTTATAGCATTATGGACAAACCCTGAGGAAAAAAGTGCATCAACATTTTCAAAAGGGTCATTGTTTTCAACACAAATAGATACATACCTGTTTTCTTTTTCCCCGGTTTGATAATACCCGCCATACCAGCTGGTCATCGATTTATTCATGGCCTTATAAATCAAATCCCTGCCAGGCTCTGACAGGTCGGGCTCTGACAGGTCAAGTTCAAGATTTTCCTTTGCTATGGCTTGAACAAATTGCCAGGATGTTTCGCAGAAAAAATAAAAAGGCTGCTCTCCCCCTTTCTCATAAATTTGAGTCAACTCCTTGAAATATTTGAGTGCATCTGCTCCCAAAGCAGGGAATGAACAGGTTAGCACAGGCTTTTTTCCTTTAGGATCCCGCCCGATAAGAATGGTTTTTTTGGGATACCCGGAAGGAACACTGATATTTAAAAACAAATGCCTGATCCAGCCTGAAAGCAGTCTTGCGCTATTGAGCTTTCCATAAGTCACGAAATATACCCCGTCCTCCCTGATGTCGGAGAAATTTGCAGAAACTATCAAGCCGTCTATATTTACTTCTCTTACAACAGGGGGTAATTGTTTTTTGTTTGCAATGGTCTTGGCAGCATTGATTACAGGGCTTGCAATGTTTGCCATTTTTTCATATTCAAATTTGCCTTTCTCTCCAAAGGGAAGGCTGCCCATGGCTTTGATAATTGTATAAAAATCTCTTTCCTCCAGAGAGTTAGAGTTTTTTTCAACCAGGAAACTTCCCAGGGTATATTGATCCAGCCCGGATATGGAGAAGACTTCCCTGTCATAGGTCTTTTCTTCCATGTCAGGCAGTTTTATGCTCAATTCTTCTTTCATGTAACTTTGAACAGGATTTTTGAAAAAACGAATCATTTCATCAAGATCAAGGTTTGACGGCGGGTCTTTTGATTCTTTTCCTGCCGAGGCTTGAATAAATACAGACTTTTCAGGCCTGTCCTTTTCAGGCCTGATTGGGGAAAGCGCCTTTGCAATATTGCAATTGTCCTTTGAAAAAGATAAAAATTCATTATTTTGATTGAAATATTCTTCATTAAAGGGATGGAGCGGATGGAAAAAATGATGGCCGACCCCTTCTTGAAAAATAAAACTTTGATCCATGGTGTCCAAAAGCTCGCTTACGACCCCTGCACAGGGAATCTTTGAGTTATCCTGTATGCTCATCCCCGTATAGGTGATAATAAACTTTGACCTTACTGACAACAGAGTCTCAAGAAACAGGTACCTGTCCTCATCCCTCTCTGATTTATCACCGGCCCTTGGGTATTTTTTTATCAGGTTGAATCCCGGGCTGAAGGCCTGCCGGGGAAAGGATTTTTCATCCATCCCCATCAGAACGACAATCTTGAAGGGAATGCTGCGCATGGGCATGACATTGCAAAATGTGATGTTCCCTGCCAGAAAATTTCCCTGGGAAATATTGAATTCAAGCTTCTGCTCAATGACCGAAAAAATCATATCAAATGTGACTGTTTCATCAAATCCTGCCTTTTCAGCATCTTCTTTGAGCTGATCTATGGTCTGGATCAGAAAAGTAAGGTCTTCCCCATTTTTAAAATTTCGATCCATTAGGAAAACAGATATTTTCTTCAACGCCTCACACCATCTCTCAATTGTTTTTTGACCGGTAAGGGTTTCAAGACATGAAAACAGGGTATGACAAAAGGCTGCTAATTTGCCCAACACCTCAAGATCAAGCCCTTCAAAAGACTGACATGGCAGGATATCCTGTACCGGCACATCTTGATTTTCCGGCATGGCCATGCCCATAAAAAGCCGCTGCAATCCGAACTGCCAGGTGTTTTCTTCAAAGGGCGGCAACCCCAAGGTTTCTCTATGCCCGGCATCCCTGCCCCAGAAAATTTTGGCATCCTCAACCATTTTTTCGATCATGCTGATCTCGTCAAATGTGATGTTAAACTTTTTAGCAATGGATTCAGACAATAAAAGATCGAGCACATAACTTTGCTCAAGCCTGGAGTCCTTAAGTGCCAATATCTTTAAGAAAGCATCCAGCGGCTCTGATTCAGATCTTTTCCTGCGGTCACTGATGGAGAATGGCAAAGGCGTTTCCAAAGAAAAAACAGATTCGATAAATGGCGCATATGCTTCAATATCCGGCATCATCACAATGATGTCATGGGGGGCAAGATCAGGGTCTTTTTCAAACTCGTTTAACAAAAGATCTTTTAACACCTGGGCTTCCCTCATAGGAGAATGACAGGCATGAACACAAATGGATGTGTCAGATGCAGCAATGGTGACAGGAGCGTCCCGGCATCCTTCTTTTCGATGGATAAGATTTAATATATCTGACTGGAGAACTGCAAGCATGGTATTGAATTCACCTGATTCCTTTGGGGGGTCGGCAAACAGATCATCAAACGGTTCATGGTAATTAAACGCTTCAAGGCAGGAGTGAAACCCTTTTCCCGAAATTCCCAGAGACGACAGCAGCGGATTTGTCATTTCATAGTATAATAGCTCGGGGTCTGTCGATGTGTCTTCCCTTAAGGCCATTCTTCCTATCTGTCTTTCTGATTTGATATCAAAAAAGAACTGGTTGGACGGAGTAAGGAGGAACAGGTTTATATCCATTATTTCAGACACCTTTTCAAACACCTGTAAAAACAGTTCGGGCAGTGCTGATATGCCAAAAAGTGACATCCGTGGCGGAAGATTATCTGTGCTGATAGTTTTTGAAGAAAACTTTTCCAGGAAGAGACGGGCCTTAAAGGATATGTGATTTTGGGGGTCTTTTGATACAACCTGATTCCAGAGTTTTGCCTGCCATCGGACAACAGGATCTTTGAAGGTTTCATGGGATTGATATTTTTGCCAGTCAATGAGCATGTGAGGCCGGTAAACCTGGTAATCGTCAAACACTTTTGCAATCTTCATGGAGAGCTGACAAAGCTTTTTACCTGTTTCATCTTCCTTAATATAGTTTTCAACACTTGATGACTCTTTTTGCGACCTGTTCTCATTAAGCAGCTTCATGACGGACCAGAAAAGAAAATCTTCATTCAAACTATCCTGCTGATCTTCCAGAGGTTTGAAACTTGTGAGAATTTGATCCACCATCTGCCTTGGAAAAAGAAAATGCATATTTGCACAGACACCAAAGTTTTGAGCCATCTGAATTGCGATCCACTGTTTCATCCCCCTGGACTGGATACCGATCCATTCAGGCATCATTGGATTATCCGGCACATGGCTTAAAACAGATGCCAGCGCATCCATCAGGTTTTCCATTTTATTGCTTTTAAAGATATTAAACAAAACATAATCCTTATTTTCACAGGTTTTGTCACACTATCAAACCCTGCGACAGCAATCAAACGCATTTATTTTCTACTTGGGTTCATCCGGCAGGATAATTTTAAAACCGGTCTCTTTTCCTTTTATGGACGTCACATGAATTGATCCGCCATGCTGGTTGATAATAGAGTTAGAAATATAAAGCCCGAATCCGGTTCCTTTCGTACTTTTTGAAGAAAAAAACAGGTTGAATATTTTTTCTTTTGTTTGACTGTCCATGCCACAGCCATTGTCTTGGATCAAAATCTCCAATTGATCTTTTTGTCTTGAAATTTCAAATATAATTTCATGATCTTTCTTTTGGGTATCCGCCAGGCAAGCGTCAATGGCATTATCCAGGATATTGATCAGGGCCGCCAGCATAAATTCTTTATCAAAATACATGGTTTGAGGAAAATTAATTTTAGTACATATAAAAACAATTTTTGTTCCTTTTAATTTTAACTCAATTATTTCTTTAATCTGTTCAATAAAGATTTTTGTATCAATAGCGGTCCTATTCAGTTTTCTTTCCTTGGAATACAATAAAATATCCAAGATCATCTTCTTTATCCGGTCAACTGCCTGCTCAAGCAAGTCAAAGCCTTCTTCAATTGTTTCATCATCTTTGCTTTTCACCCCGGATCGTGCCACATAAATACCACCGTCAAGACTGGTTAAAAGCCCTTTGATATTGTGTGAAATGGTTCCGATCATCAGTCCTAAGGATGACAGATGGTCTGCCAGTTTTGATTTTTCAAGAATGAGCAGTTCAAGTTTTTGAGTGTATTCCAAAAGCTTTTGTTGTGCCACGATTTTTTCAATCGCTTTTTCAATGGCAATTTCAAGAATATCCACATTAACGGGCTTGGTGATAAAATCCATGGCCTCATATTTGAGACTTCGAATGGTCAAATGCATATCCCCGTGCCCTGTGATCATCAAAACTTCTGTTGCCGGGCTTTCGCGTTTAATCTGTCTTAATAATTCAATACCGTCCATAACCGGCATTTTAATATCAGTAATCACAATATCCGGTCTTTTCAATTTGAACAGTTCAAAGGCCTTTTTACCATTTTCAGCAAGAAATACGGTATATCCGATATCTTTTAATGCAATCTCAAGAACGTCCCGGATATCTTCTTCATCATCGACAATTAATATGGATATTTGGTCTTTATTAATCATAACCCCTCAATATATATGATTTTCATACACCAGATCGTCTTCATGCGCATCAAGCACAGGAAAGGATAAAATAAAGACAGCCCCCCCCTGCTCTGATCTTTCTATCTGGACCAAACCTGCGCACTCTTTGATAATGCCATAGCTGATAGACAGCCCGAGACCAGTCCCTTTTCCAACCTCCTTGGTGGTAAAAAAAGGTTCGAACAGCTTATCCGCAGCCTCTTTTTGAATCCCTGTGCCCGTATCATGTATCTCAATGATGACCCTATCATCGGTCAAGCGTGTGAGAATGGTGATCCTGTCATTATCATCCGGTCTTGTGCCCTCTTTTTCCCATTTTTCCTCTATGGCATCTTTTGCATTAATGACAAGATTGATAAACACCTGCTCAAGCCTGTCAGGATCGGCCAGTATTTCCGGCAATGCCTCATTTTTATCCCAGATAACATCAATGCCATGAATTTTAAGTTGCTGGTTAAACATTTCAAATGTCCTTTGAAGCACATCATTTATACGTATCCGGGCAAGGTTGACTTCTGACTTCCTTGCAAACTGACGCATATGATGGATGATTTTTTCAGCGCGATCCACATTATTGTCAATCTTTGAAATAAGTTTATTAAAAATCTCTTTCTCTATTTTTTCATTTTTCCTCATCTTCTTTATACAAAAACTGCTGGATGATTTAATAACTGATAAAGGCTGGTTCAATTCATGGGCAATACCGGTTGACATTTCACCCAGGGTAGCCATTTTGCTTGCATGCATTAGATGCTGCTCCGTTTCAAGACGTTTGGTAATATCATTAATGGTTACAAGAAGTACTTTTCTGTCCGAATATTTGGATGGCGACACCCACATATCAACATAGATGAACCGGTTATTTTTAACAAGATGCTTCACCTTGTTAACCTCCTGGCCGGATTTCATTTTCTTGATCAGTTCTTTTTTTTCCGCTTCGATAAAAAAGTCGGAAAATAATTTCTTTAATAAATTCCCTTTGTAATAGCCATATACTTCAACCGCTTTGATATTGCAGTCACGGATTTCAAATGTTTGAAGATCCACAACAAACACTGGATTGGAAATATTATTAAATATGGCATGGTATTTTTCCTCTGATCGTTGAAGTTCTTTTTCAAGCCGACGTCTTAGGGTGATATCAATACTCATCTCCATGGCTGCAACGATGTTTCCCTCAGCGTCCTTCACAGGGGATGTGATAAACATCCAGTGATTTTTTCCACCGTTCTTACCCGTCCCTTCTGCTTCGCCATAATGGGATTTTCCATCCACAAAGGTTTTTTCAACCGGGCAATCCGTACATTTTTCTTCCAGTCCCTTATAGGCAAGATAACAATGAGATCCGGGCTTTGGATCAAATCTCTCTTTAAATACCCTGTTCCATGCTTTCAACCTGTACTCTTTGTCCTGAACTGTAATCATGCAGGGCACAGTTTCAAAGAGAGACTGGTATTCGTTTCTCTGTTTTTTCAGTTCTGCCTGGTCAAGTCCGATCTGGGTGCCCATTGTTTTTATGGCTTTGCCAAGAAGCCCGATTTCATAATCCTTTCCAACATCAATCTTCTCATTGTAATGACCTTCTGCAATCCTCCTGGTACCATCAACCAGTTTGCTAATCGGTTTTTTTACAAATTGTAAACTGAAAAAAAAGATGATCATCGATGTGATCAAAATGGTGAAAAAAGCAAATTTTATCATCCCTCTTTTAATGTTCAATATCTGACGGTCTGCCTGCTCGAGGGAGACGACCACATCAAGGGTGCCCAGTATCTTTTGATGCTCAGGATGGAAATGGCACTTAGTGGCACAGCCGGACTCGTTGCAGATGGGCTGGACAATCCCTAAAAACCTGTTGCCTTTTTCTGATTCAAAAAACCGGGTTCTTTTTTGAATACCGATGCGAGCCGGCGGCGGGTCCTGCTGATGACAGATGTCACAGGCCACTTCCTTGATATCAACATTTTTATCAATCTCTTCTTTCTGGTTGGTAAATTTTATCTGACCTTCTTTATTATATATCCTGATATTCTCTATTCCCGGCTGGGTGGCAATATTATTTATTATCTGTGTAATTTCATCCCTTGAGTTCAGCATCATGGCATAATGGGTGCTAAGCTTGATAGAGCTTGTCAGCCTGTCCGTGCTGGCAATGACATTATTCATGATCTGGGTCTTGATATTATTGATATTAAAATAAGCCCAGGCAGATATGGAGAGAATAACTGTCAACCCGACAGAAACAATCAGCTTTGAAACAAGGCTGTGTTTTAGATATTTTATAAAATTACTCATACCCTCGCTTTTATCAATCTCCCTGGATTTGACAGATTTAAATCCAGACGGACATCATTTTGGGTCTTTCCCATGGCAAGTCCTAAAAATTGTGGAAGGAACAGAACCGGAATTTCAAGATCAATCCCTTCTTTATGAGATATCTTTTTCTGGCTGCTTTCAAGGTTCATCTGGCACATGGGACATACGGTCAAAATGGCATCAGCCCCTTTTGCAGATTTTAAAATTCTTCCCACAAGCACCATGCCTGCTTCCGGTTTTGTGCTGGTATTGGATGCGCCACAACACTGAGCGCCCATATCCCATTCAAATGACTGTGCCCCTGTTGCTCGTATCAATTCATCCATGGAATGAGGATCTTCGGGATCATCAAAAATGGTAAAAGGTCTTAAACACTGGCATCCATAATACGGTGCAACGGTAAGACCCGACAATTTATTTTGAGAAGTTTCTTTAATTGTCTCGATATCGATATCATTTGACAGAACATCCAGAAGGTGCCTTACTATCACATCCCCTTTTAAAACAAGATCTTCCTGGGCAAGTACACTATTAATTTTTCTCAGCAGATCCTTGTCATTTTTAATAGCCTCTTCGACCTTTTTAAGATTCAGGTAACAGGCACTGCAGGGCACAAGGATCTGGTTTGAACTGTTCATTTTTTCGGCAAGGGCAAGATTTCTTGCCGGGAGCACATAGGACAACAGATGACTCTGGGACTCGGCTGCGGTGGCACCACAGCAGGTCCAATCCTCAATCTCCGAAAGTTGAACATCCACAGCTTCCATTAATACTTTTGTGGAAATATCATATTCAGCAGAGGTTCCTTCCAAAGAACAGCCCGGATAATATAAGTATTTCATCTCATTCCTCCAGTTCCGCCACTTTTTTAAACAATGCAGTTAACTTACCTTTGCGGCCAAAGGAAAATTCAGGCCGAATCTTTCCTTTGGCAAGCAGCTTAATTCCTAAGGATGCATAGGCAAATGGAATCACAGGATTTTTCATTGAAATAAAATAATTGGTCATAAATTCCATCTCCTTGACCCTGCCATGGTTTTTAACACTGTTTAAAAAGGCTTCGTAAAAAAGCGAAGATCGTCGAAACTGTTTTAATCTCAATTTTGATGCCACCTGCTTTAACTGACTCATGGCATTTGTTAATTCAAGCCCCCTTGGACATCTTAAGGTGCAGTAATAGCAGGATGAACACATAATAAAAGATTTACTTGAAAAAAGTTGGTCTACATGATCTGTCATCAGCAACCGCCACATATGTCTGGGAGTAATGTCCATAAATTCAATATTCGGGCAGGAAGCCGTACAGGTACCGCATTGAATGCATGTCTGTATCATCGTCTTGATCGTCTCGGTCTGTTCCAAATAACCTTTATTATTTGCCTGGCCCATCACCTTTCCCCTTTATATTTTTTCATTCTCAACAATCATTTGAAAATATCACGACACTGCCATATCAATTGAATCAAGCATCAGCCGCATGTCAAGCCCCTCTAAAACAGCAGAACCGCTTGGACAGACAGCTGCACACACTCCACATCCCTGACAGGCCGCAGGATCGATCACAATTCTTTCCTCTATACTGTCAACAAAACGGGCACCATAGGGACAGGTATCAACACACATTTCACACATACTGCAAGTCGCTGTACGAGTATCTGCAACAATTTTTCCAGAGACCAGCCGTTCATGGGAAAGAATTCGTATGGCCCTGATTGCTGCAGCCTCGGCTGTTACCACAGCCTCTTCAATGGTACATGGTTTTAATGATAATCCACAGGAAAAGACCCTGTAGTTCATACTGTCAACAGGTCGAAATTTTGAATCTGCTTCCTTGAAAAAATGGAATGTATCCAAGGATGCTCCATATTGATCAGCCAGTGCCTTTGGAAGATCCGGCAGAATTCCAGTGGCATGAATAACGTAATCAGCCTCGATCTCAACCGGCATATCAAGTAAAAGATCACGGGTTTTGACAAGCACCTTGTCTTCCTGCATTTGGGTCAAAGGTTTGTCTGCAGAATCGTATTGGAAAAAAATCACTCCGCTATTTTTTGCATTGGTATAATATTGTTCATAAAACCCATAACTCATCATGTCCCTGTAAAGAATATAAACCTGGATATCAGGATTCTTTTCTTTAAGAAAAAGTGCATTTTTCAAGGCCCTGATGCAACAGACCCTGGAACAGTAGTTACGTTTTTCATCTCTTGTTCCTGAGCACTGGATCATCACAACGGTTTCCAATTTTTCCGGATCAATCTTTTGGTCTTGAACACCCATCTCAAATTCTTTCTGGGTCAGCTCTTTTTGCTGCGGATCATCCGCATCCACCTCAAGTGGTGCCTGGCCTCCCCCTGTGGCCAGGATAGTTACCCCGTGAAGAATTGTTTCGCCCGGATCCTTTGGTTCATCCTCTTTTTTTAAAAGAGTGGAAAATTCTCCCGGATGCTGTCCTGTGCTTTCAGTCTTTGTCTTTTTGTGGATCGTAACCTGGTTATGGAATTCAAGTTCTTTTACTTTTTCATCCAGATACGCCTGAATATCCAGGCCGTCAACGGTTTTGTCCATCCACAACAGATTGCCGCCAATGGTATCATCTTTTTCAACCAGATCTACATGATATCCACAGTCTGCAATTGACAGGGCTGCCGTGATGCCGGCAATACCGCCTCCAATGACCAAGGCATTCTGATTTGATTCAAGTCGTTCTTTAGGCACGGGATTTTTAAACCTGGCCTTTGATATCAGGATTTTCAACTCTCGTTCAATCCGCTGGGTCATTTCGGGGATTTGTGAATCCGGGTATTGCTTTAAAATTGAAATAATGTCCAGAGTTTCCACAAGGCTTGAATGAAGCCCTGATTCCTTTCCAAGTTCCTTAATCCTCTGTTTGTAAATACAGGGCAGACATGCTCCCAGAACAAGCCGGTTGGGATTTGTTTTTTGAATCATGTCAACTAAGGTTTTCTTTCCTTCATCCGTACAGAGTTTATCCATTATTTCAACGGATTTATTTTCCGGAATTCTGTTCAAATCCAATTTCAAACTCTCAACATCAAGCGTTTGAGTAAGATCGCTGCCGCAAGAGCACAACACCGTTAAAATTTTTGGATTTTCCCTTGCCAACACCGCCAAACCATTCAGATCAGTTTCATCCATATCTATTGCATGTGCATCAATTGTCTTCTTACCCGCCTCATGCATGATTTTACAGGCCCCAAGGGCTGCTGCTGAAGCACAGGTAACAGATTCGCTGATATCTTTGAGCCCTGAAAGAGATCCGCCGGATAAAATCCCTTTCCTTGAAGTTTTGATCATTGAAAAAGGAGTAGTTTCAATAAATCCCCATGGGTTGATGATCATATCATTTTTTAATGCAAGCTCTGTCATTTGTTTGGCCGGTCTCTGACCCGTCGCCAGCACCACCAAATCAAAATCATCCTCATGGATATTTCCCTGCATATCCACATACCTTGCCAAAAGACTGCCGTCATCTTTTTTAAGATCTTCATCAAGTGAATGAATCCTTGCCCTGACAAATCTGATCTGATTTTCTTCCCGGGCTTTTAGTCTATAGTCATCAAAAGATTTGCCAATAGTTCTCATATCCATATAAAAAAGCGTGGTCTCAAGGTCCTGGCCAAACTTTTCTTTGGCAAGAATAGCCTCTTTTATGGAAATCATGCAGCAGACACTGGAACAAAATCCGGCACCTGTTTGGACATCGCGAGATCCCACGCATTGAAACCAGGCAATTTTTCTTACAGGTTTACCGGTTTTCGGATGAATTAATTTTCCTTTACCAGGCCCTGTACCACTGATGAGTCGTTCAAACTCCATTCCGGTGACAACCCCTGGCAGAACACCGTAACCATAAGGATTCTTACCTAAGTTCGGTTTGAAAAACTCTGTACCCCCGGCGAGAATCAGGGCATCCACCTGTTCAACCCTTGCTTCGGCAATTTCAAACTCATGATAGACCTTCAGCGTCATGGAAATCAGCACATCCGGATCAAAGGGTTTGGTCAAATAATCAAGTGCGCCCTGCTTCATGGCTTCCACAGCCGAGTCAACGGCTGCATAAGCCGTCATCATGATGACACAAAGATCATCATTTTTTTCTTTTGCCTTTGCCAGCAACTCGACACCATCCATACCCGGCATCTTGATATCTGTCAGCATCATATTAAACGGCCTGTCATCCATCAATTCAAGGGCTTTTTGCCCTGAATCCGCTGCTGTTACGGAAAATCCCTCTTCCTTGAGCCATTCTTTCATGGAATCCCGGACAATTTTTTCATCGTCCACCACCAGGATCTTAAATTTTTCCCTGTTCTGATCTATGAATTTAATGGCCCCTGTGGGGCATATTTTTTCACACTCTCCGCACCGTGTACATGCGGTATAATCAATGGTGTAAGTATTGGAAAAAGACTGGGGGCTTGGAAGATAAACTGCCTTTCTTTTTGTCAGCCCTTCATTGAAAGGATCATCAACAAAAACAGGACAAATACGTTCACATTCACCGCACCCCGTGCATAAAGACGGATCAATCAACGAGGGATTTTGTTTAAGGGTTACTTTTAAATCACCCGGTTCCCCCTCAACAGACATTAATTGTGTTGACAAAAGAATCTCAATATTTTTATGGAAAAGCCCTTTTCTCAGGCAATGCTGGGAGGACTGATCCCTGTCAAACATGGGCAGCATCCTGCAATACCCGCATTTGGATGTGGGAAACTGGTTATCAAGCTGACATAAAAGACCACCGATGTGATCTGATTGATCGATGAGCAGAACCTTGTATCCTGTTTCAGCCAGATCCAGTGCAGATCTGATACCGCTTAACCCGGCCCCGGCAACTAATGTTTTACCAATTGCCATATTCATTTTACCTCCAGAAAAATCATTTTATACCGACGATATCCTCAAACTCTCTCTCGTTGAAAACTGATAAGGGCGGGGGGTCGTTTTCATCTATCCCGGGCGAATATTCAAATGCTACCTGGGTAGTTTGAGCCACGCTCTTAAAGACTTCAAAAACATTTATATCGCTGGGACATGCATTTGAACACTGACCGCACCCCACACAGGCATGACTGATATGGGCCAGCCGGGTGAGATGATAAAAAACCGTATCCGTGGGCAGCTTGACAAGCCCATTTTTCTCTGCCCACTGATGATATTGAACCGGCTGATGATAAAACACGTCTGTATTAAAGACACACTCTTTGCAATAGCAGACCGGGCACATGTTCCGGCAGTTATAGCAATTGATGCACCGGTCAAAGAAAGCATTGAGTTTTGAAATACTGTCCGTCTTCTCTGTGATGTCTTCAATCATTGCCTCATTTGCTTTTGAATTCACCTCTTTTATCTGTGTCACCACCTCTTCCCGCTTTTCCGGCATGGATGTTTGCTGCATATTCAGGCTTTCCAGAATCTTTTGGCCTGCCTCACTGCCGGATTCCACCATCATACCGTTTGAAAGATCAACACCGTGCAGGAGTATATTCATATCCGTGTTGACGGGAAAAGGATTCTCACAGGTATTACAGGCACTGCTGAAATTAAATCCATTAAGGGTTTCATTCTTTTCTGAAAACACCTTTTGGATATAGGCATCATCTTCCAATGGATCTTTTTCCATATACGCGGTATAATCAGACAATGTCAGTGCTTTGGGGCAATCAATCCCTATAAGAATCAATTCCTGCCTGGATCCCTGTTTGAGCTTTATCAGTTCAATAAATGCCCGTATTTCACACGACCGTAACAATACAGCAGTTTTTCTTCCCGATTCCTTATATGAAAGCCGTGATACCATCCTCCCCGAATTAAGTGGAAAGGCCGGGCTTAACGGCACTGCATTCTCTATTTGAGCCGGATCCGTCACCAGGGACGGCATTATGGAAGATGAATCTTTTAATCGAACCGGCAAAAAAAGGGCATCAATCTCCTGCATCTCCAGAAGCCGTTTAAAAAACTGGTGCAAGCCTTTGGTCAGACTGTTATCCTCTTGCTCTATTTTTATCATCATGGCAAAGGTTTCCTTTACATCATATGGCCTTATTCAATCTTGTCTGAGAAGGCCCCATTTCAATTATTTGATCATTCAGCCGAGTCATGATCTCGGCAAATTCAATGCCGTCGCTGGCACCGATCCAGGTCAACCGCAATCGATCCTTTTCAATTCCAAACCGGGGAAGGATTTCCTTTAACAGCTTAATTCTGCGCCTTGCCTTATAGTTTCCATTAATATAGTGGCAGTCTCCCGGATGGCATCCACTGATTAAAACACCATCCGCTCCTTCAAGAAATGCCTTGATCACATATTGGGGATCCACCATCCCCGTGCACATGACCCGGATCAGGCGGATATTCGTGGGATAGGACAATCTTGACGTCCCTGCAAGATCCGCAGCCGTATATGTGCACCAATTGCAAACAAAAGCCACGATGACCGGTTCAAACGTTCCCATATTATTCTCCTTAAAATATTCCGCTGATTTCAGCAAAAATCTGTTTCTTGGTAAAATGTCTGCTTTGTGCAGCACCGCTAGGGCAAATCCCGGAACAGCTCCCACATCCTTTGCAAATGGCTTCATTGACGACAGACACCTGCCTTCTTTCATCAAATTCGATGGCTGTATACGGACAAAGAGTGATACAGGTTTTACAACCAATACAGACATCAGGGTCTATCCATGAAATGGTGGGAGCGATATCAACTCTGCCTTTTGTAGCAAGTGCCAAGGCTTTTACTGCGGCTCCCGAAGCCTGTGACACTGTATCCGGGATATCCATGGGCTTCTGGCAGCACCCGCAAAGAAACACACCTTCGGTGGCCGTATTCAAGGGTCCAAGTTTTGGATGCTCTTCAAGAAAAAATCCATCTGCCCCCTGGTTGACACCAAACACCCTTCCCACATCTCCGGCATCTTCTCTTGCCTGAATGGCTGTACAGAGAATCACCATGTCCACGGGTACCCGAACCAGTTGCCCCAAAAGAGTATCTTCTGCAATGGCAATCAGCTTGCCTTGTTCAGAGGGGTCCTGTGCCCTGTCTGTGATCTGGGCCACTTTTCCCCGGATAAAAATCGTTCCCTCTTCCTGGCACCGTTGATAAAACTCTTCATACCCTTCACCAAAGCACCGCATATCAATATAAAAATCATAAACTTTTGTGTCATGTCCCACTTTTTCCTTGATAAGATGCGTGTATTTCAAGGCATACATGCAGCAGACCCTTGAGCAGTATTCGTGATAATTTACATCCCTGGACCCGATACAATGGACAATGGCCACACTTTCAGGTTCTCTTGTAAATTCATTATTTGTGTTCCGCATTAAAATTTTACCGCCGGTGGGACCTGTGGCATTGCTTAAGCGCTCAAATTCCAGAGCAGAGAACACATTGGCAAACCTGCCAAACCCAAATTGTTTTAAGGGTGAAGGCTCTAAAGTGTCATACCCCGTTGCAAGAATAATGCTGCCTGAATCTATCTGTATGGTCTCTTCTTTCATAAAATGATCAATGGCCTTTGCCTCACATACATTGATACATTCCATGCATTCACAACAGGTCGCACAATTCAAACACCTCTGGGCTTCCTTTACGGCCTGCTCTTCTGTAAGAGTTGCTTCAACTTCTTCAAAGGAGTAAACCCTTTTTTCAGGATCGACATATTGGACACTGGCCCTTTCTTCAACCAATGTGTTTAAGGGAATATCTGCATAATCTTCACCATTTACGCCCTGATTTATCTCATTATCATGGTCATCCTGATCCGTTTCGACCTTGTTTATAAAATTGTCAATTCCAATGGCTGCTTTTCTTCCCTGGGCAATGGCTTCGATGACAGTAGCGGGTCCTGTTACCATATCTCCACCGGCAAACACATTATCAAGGGATGTTTGCAGGGTGCTCGAATGGACCTTTATCCGATTATATTTTGTGATCTCAAGCCCGGGCATTGAATCCGCCCAGGACAAATCTGTTTTCTGACCAATGGCCGGAATAAGGGTGTCACACTCAATGATAAACTCAGACCCCGGGATATTCACCGGTCGCCGTCGCCCGGACTCGTCCATTTCGCCCAGTTCATTTTTAATGCACTCCAACCCAACTACCCTGCCGTCCCGGCTGATAATTTTAACGGGTGCCGTCAGGGTAAGAAGGTCTATATTCTCCTCAAGTGCCCCTAAAATTTCTTCCTCATAGGCCGGCATTTCATCCCTTGTCCGCCGATAAACGATGGATATTTCACAGTCTTTGATTCTTTTTGCACACCTTGCCGCATCTATGGCAACATTACCGCCGCCAACGATCATCACCTTTTTACCGCAGTCTGTCTTTTGCCCCAGGTTTACATCCCGTAAAAACGAAATAGCGTCAATAACACCCTTAGTTGAGTCTTCGCCTTCCAGCCCAAGTGAGAGAGATTCATGGGCACCGGAACTTAAAAAAACGGCACAAAATCCATCCTTTGTCAGGCTTTCAAATGTGATATCAGATCCAAAAGCGGTGTCGGTCATAAGATCAATTCCGTGGGCCAGGATATAATTAATTTCGCCATCAAGGATATCCGCAGGCAACCGGAAGTCCGGTATCCCGGTTTTCAGCATACCGCCGGGAACAGACAGTTTCTCAAAAACCGTAACCTGGTATCCTTTGAGACGCAGAAAATAAGCGGCTGTCAGTCCGGCAGGTCCTGCTCCGATCACAGCAATCTTTTCTTTAAGGTCAATTATCTCGGGGATATCTTTCGCTTCAAGATTTGCCCTGTCTGCGGCAAATCGTTTCAGCTCTTTGATGGCAATGGGTTTATCAACAAGTTTTCGTCGGCACTCGGCCTCGCACGGATGAGGACAGACCCTTCCCAAAACACCCGGGAACGGGGCTTTTTCCATAATCAATTGAGCTGCCTGATCATACTTTTTCTGACTTATCAGTTGAATATATCCCTGTACATTGATCCCGGCAGGACAGGTTAATCGACAGGGGGCGATATCTTTTTTCTCAATATTAAAGGTAATGGGGATTGCCTGGGGAAACGCCCTGCCAATAGCCTTTCTTGAAGCCATGCCCAGATCCCATGGGTTGGGGATGGAAACCGGACAAACCGTTTCGCATTCCCCGCAACCGGTGCAAAGATCTTCATTGATATAGCGTGATTTTTTCCTGACATCCAATGTGAAGTTGCCGATAAACCCTGAAACATTGGTAACCTCACTAAAGCTGAGCAGCTCAATATTCGGATCTTGTCCGACTTCCACCATTTTGGGAGTACCAATACAGGCTGCACAGTCAAGGGTGGGAAAAGTTTTGTCAAATTGAAGCATATGGCCGCCGATTGTGCTGTCTTTTTCAATCAGATATGCCTTATGACCTGAGCTGCCAATATCAATGGCCGCCTGCATACCGGCAATGCCGCCGCCAATAATCACAACATCCGGATTGACATTAGATGTTTTTGTTTCAAGATGATGATGGAACTTCACGCGTTGAATGGCAGCCGTCACCAGGCGCTTTGCTTTTTGAGTGGCAAGGTCTCTATCTTTGGTGACCCAGGATACCTGTTCTCTCACCGAAGACATCTGAAAATAGTAAGGATTGAGCCCTGCCCGCCTACAGGTTTCCATAAATGTTTTTCCGTGAAGTCTTGGGGAACAAGACGCCACCACTACACGGTTTAGTCCCAGTTCCCGGATATCTTTTTCAATCATGGCCTGGCCGGGTTCCGAACACATAAATTTATAATCCCTTGATATCTCAATATCTTCCAGGGTTTTAACATAGTCCCTGACAGCTGCGACATCCACCTTGCTTGCAATATTCAACCCGCAGTGGCAAACATAAAACCCAATCCTGCAGGGTTGAGATCTCAAACGGACAATCTTTCCGGATTCCAGTTTTCCAGGTCCCAAGTTTTCAGGCTCCAACTTTTCAGGTCCCAAGTTTTCAGACATGGATACCTCCAATTTGATTTATATTATTTTTAATCCTAATTTTCTTTAAAACTCCTTTTTCTCCGGGGGAAGTTTAATGATGAATTCAGAACCAAAATCCAAACTACTTTCCACAACAATGGTCCCTTTATGTTTTTCAACAATCCCATAGGCTGATGACAGTCCCAGTCCTACCCCGTACCCTTCATTTTTTGTTGTAAAAAAAGGCTCAAAAATAAAATTTAAGTCCTCTTTTGAAATGCCCTTTCCATTGTCTTTTATAGAAATAGAAACAAGTTTTTCTTCCGGGTTAAAGCTTGTCTTGATCTCCAGGTCCCCGCCATTTTCCATGGCATCAATGGCATTAAAAATCAGGTTAATAATACATTGTTCAAGCTGATTGAAATCTCCAAAAACACGGGGAACATCAGGATTGCATCTGACTTTTAAGACAATATTGCTCAACTCAAGCTTATGGTTGCACAACAACAGGCTGTGTTGAATCAGATCGGTGACATCAATGCTTTTTTGTTCCAGGTTTGTTTTCCTTGAAAATTTCAACAGGCCGGACACAAGATCAGAACATCTCTGGGTCTCAGATTCTATGATTTCCAGGTAGGAATTGAACTTATTGAACCGATCCTGTCTCTGGTCCGGTGTCAGTTCCGATTTCAGATTATTGCCTTTTCCACTAATACGGATCATGAGCCTGATGTAGTTCAGAATTCCGGACAATGGGTTGTTGATTTCATGAACCATGCTTGCAGCAAGCCGGCCCAAAGATACCATTTTTTCCCGGTGAAGCAGTTTCGCCTGATTCGACACTTCCTGCTCCATGGTTCTAAGATCCCTTTCAAGAAGGGTGGTGTAATCAGATAATTGTTTTTTATCAACATACCGCTGCCTGGCCCGTTTTAATGCCATGTGCAGAGCGGCATCATCAATGGGTTTAGAAATAAAATCTGATGCATCATATTGCAAGGCTTTGACAGCCTTTTTAATATCACCAAACCCTGTGGTAACAATGACTTCTATTTCAGGTTTTATCTTTTTTATTTTTTCAAGAACTTCAAGGCCGTTCATACCCGGCATTTTAATATCAGTGATGATAATATGGGGTTCTTCTCTTGTGGCAAGCATGATGCCTGTATGCCCATCCGGAGCACAGATGACTGAATATCCGGCATCTTTCAAGGTGATAGACATGATGTCCCGAATATCTTCGTCATCATCTATCAGAAGTATTTTCCAGTTTACGGGCAGGGCCATAAAAACTCCTCTCTGTGTTGTTTGACTTAAGAGCAAACAACATGCCAGAAGGATGTAAATCAGGCTTTCATAATAGATCCCTTTATTTATAGGGGGTTAAGAATCACCTGAGCTAGGTGGGGAAAAATGATGTTGGACTAAAAGAGCAAAACTGCGACCCTATAATGATGCGATATTGCAATTGTAGTCAAAAGCCCTCTTCACTGCACCCCGGCATTAAAAAGGTCGGGACAAGAGGATTGCCTTTGGCATATAATTCAAGAATCTCGTTAACATTACCGCCGATAAAGGGGATTAACTGAATGGTCCTTGCCTCAATCAAAGTTGAATAGGTTTGAGAAATGGCGCCGCAGATAAGAACCTCAATGCCCAGAAGACTTAGTTCCTCTGCAAAGCGAGCCTCTAATTCCGGGTCAAAGGATTTATAGGATATATTCTTTATTTTTTCATTTTTAATGTCTGCGATTAAAAGTGTGTGTGCAGAATCAAAAACAGGGGAAATTCTCTCATCCCAGACAGTGAGTGCAATTTTCATCCTAAATGTTCCTCACAATTTTAGAATTCTATCTTGAATTTTAAAATTTTCAACCTCCCATACCTCTGCCAGAACCCATACCGCGTCCAGAGCCCTGCCCCCTTCCCTTTCCCCGGCCGGCGCCTCCCATGCATCTTCCCCGGCCTTGTGATCCATTGTTGCCTTGATCAGTTGTATCTGCCATCCCTGCCTTTTCATTAACAGTCGGATTAACAGAAGGTGTCAATTCACCATTTTTGAACTTTCCCACAGCATCCTTGATTAATCCTGCCTGTCCTGTGACAACCTGAATTTTGCATTCAGAAAACACATTCATGGCATTGGGACCGCAATTACCGGTCAAAACAGCCTTAACATCCTTTGAATGAATAAAGTTTGCAGCCTGGATACCCGCGCCGCCTCCCATGGACTTGTATTCATTCTCAAACACCTCAAAACTCATGTCGTCTGTCTCAATAATCATAAAATAAGCACATCTGCCAAATCGCGGGTCAATCTGGGAATTCATATCTTTCCCTGTTGAACTTATACCAATTTTCATATAAAGCACTCCTCTATGTAAGTATAATAAAATCGGAGGTTATTGATTTATATCCCCTTTTTTAATTTGACTACGACGAATCATAACCGCAAGGAGCATGCCAACTTCAATTATAATTTTCAGTAAAAAAATAAAATAATAATTATAGATAGTTAGAAAGGGCGCCATATAGAATATTTTTTTTAACGGAGTTATAAAATTGCAGAACTGCAACGGTATAGAGACTCAAAATTGCAGTATATCAGACAGACTTCATCTTTTAAATCGCCCGTCGATTTTAGGAAGCTTTATCCCGAGTTTATTAATTTTTCGAAACAATGTGCTTTTGTCTATACCAAGATCTTTGGCAGTGGCTTTGCGGTCATAATTATTTTTTCTCAAAAACGCCTTGATGACCTTAATTTCTGCGGCTTTCAATGGAAACTGCGAAGCATTATCTTCTATTTCTATCATGGATTGCCGTGTAAGCGTGGAAGGCAGATGCTCCTTTGTGATATCCCCTTTGGAACACAGCACAAACGCATGTTCGATAATATTTTCAAGCTCCCTTATATTTCCCGGGTAATCATGTGCCATCAAGATCCCAAGGGCTGTTTTGTCTATTCCGCTCACAGATTTCCCCCGTATTTTATTCAGGCTGGCAATAAAATGATCTACAAGAAGAGGGATATCCTCCATTTTTTGCCGAAGCGGAGGCAATTTTAATTGCACAACATTAATGCGGTAAAAAAGATCCTGCCTGAATGTATTCGCATCAACCATTTTAGACAAATTTTTATTTGTGGCGGCAATGACCCTTATATCTGATTTTTCCTTTTTAACAGCTCCAAGGGGCAAAAATGCCTTCTCCTCCAAAATCCGAAGAAGCTTTACCTGAAACGAAGGACTCGTATCTCCAATTTCATCCAAAAGAATAGTCCCTTTATGTGCAGTGGCAAATAATCCCGGCTTATTTTTAGTTGCATGGGTAAAAGCACCTGCTTTATACCCGAACAATTCCGATTCCAGAAGCGTATCAGGAAGTGCCCCGCAATTAATCGCGACAAAGGGGTTATCCTTTCTTGGACTCAAATCATGAATCGCCTTTGCTATCAATTCTTTACCCGTACCGGTTTCCCCTCTGATCAGTACGGTGCTGTCACTTTGGGAGACTTTTGGCAGGATTTTAAAGATATTTCTCATTGCCTGGCTGCGGCTGATCATATCTCCCATTTGAAAACTGTCATAGAGTTTTTTTCGCAATTCCTCCACAAGGCTGTGATCCCTGAAGGTCTCAACCCCACCAATAATATTGCCATTTTTATCTTTTAACAAAGATGTGAAAACGGTTGTGGGAATCCGTTTTTTCCTGCTGTTAATAATATAAGTGGAACTGCTGAAAAATGATTTACCTTCCTGCATGGTTTTTTTTAATGCACATTCGTCCTGGCACATATTTGATCGAAACACATTCCAGCAATGCCTGCCGATTGCATCTTTGCGTGATATGCCGGTAATTTTTTCAGCCGCATGGTTAAAAGACATGATCTTCCACTCATGATCAACCGTAAAAACACCGTCAGATATGCTTTCAAGAATGATTTCAGTCGTATTCTGGGTGAATGTATCCAATGGCGTCCTTTTTTTCACTGGTATCTTTTAAAACTGTTGTTTGGACAAATCGGGCTTGGTTATCAAATCAAGTTTGTTTGCTTTATAAAGGGTAATAATATCTTTTACTTTCATTTCCTTGTCAACTTTAAATATGTCAACATAATGATTTTTTAGCAAGTGAAATGAAATCTCGCCAATACTTAAAACAAATAGCAGATGAATCGGATACCCGATCAGTAATTTTGCAACATTGAGTCCGATATGTCCTCGTTTATCGAGAAACTCATTCCCCAGGCATGAATCAATATCGATCCTGCCATTGCCAAGATTCAATATAATAAAATAGGGGGCCCTGCCAAAATGCTGGTGGACTCTGGATTCAAGACCATTTTTATCCTGAACGGGTATCGCGGCGATTTCAACAATCTCTTTTTCCGGTTCAACATGAATAAAAACAGATTCAATGTTTTCATATTCCGTTAACAGCATATTTTCTGCAATATCTGCCAACTCATGGGATTTGTACAATATCAGGGACGGGATTGTTTTAATAATGCAATTGACTATTTTGAAAGGCCCGGAACGTCGTATTTTGACTCCGGTAACACCCTTAACTCCATTTATCCGATTTAGTTTTTCCTCAATTGATAGCCTTAAATCCGTATCCATGTCTGCGTCCATCAAAATCATGATGGATTTCCAGGTGGTCTCAATCCCAAGCTTTAAGATCAACGCTGCGATCAAAAGAATAATAGCTCCTTCCACATATGGGACCTGCGCATATACACAGACAATGCCGACTAACACAAACAATGATGTAAATATATCAAAAAAAGCTTCTTTGGCAGTCGCCAAAAGGGCCTGGGAACCGATAGCCTTTCCAATAGCCCGCTGTTTTATGGCAATAAAAGATGCAACAGCACATGAAACAATTGAAGCACCGATAGGGAATGCGGGGAAAACACTCTGAGAATCCATCAAAAACAACTTGTGCCAGCCATCCTTAAACATATCAAGCCCGATAAAGGCAATCAGCGCTCCAATCAAGAGGCAGGCAATAGTTTCCGCCCGGTAAAGCCCGTATGGAAAACGGTTTGATTTTTTCTTTGACGCAAGTTTGAGACCGATAAGTGACGAAAGGTTAATTAAAATATCAGCGCCGCTATGCCAGGCATCAGCAATCAAAAGTGGAGAGTTGAATGTATAGCCGACAAATGCTTTCAGCAAAGCCAGAGCAAATATTAACAGCGTTGATAAGAGAGCAATCCGCTGCCCCTTCTCCAGTTGTTCTCTTTTGTCGATAGGTCTCGTTCCTTCCATTTTATCAAAACAATTTTGATCCAATTATACCCATACGGACAGTATAAATATTAGTAGGATTATAACAGGTTTTCCTGTCTCAGTTGATGGATAATTTCAATTTTTCAATTTATGTTGCAATCCATGTGCCATGAAAATAAAACCCAAACAAATATGAACACGATATTTACAAATCTACTTTAATTATCTTTCTGAAACTTAAGAAAAAATGGAATAATAGTACCTGAAAGAATTAATCCGCCTGCTATAATAAAGCCAGTTGAGAAAAAACCTTTTTCTCCTAAAAGACCGATTATATTTGGAACAACTCCCCCACCTACCAGGAAGGCAATGGGTATTGTAAAAGAGACGGCGATATTGCGAATTTCTTTAGACCCGATATGCGACAACGCTGCAAATGCAGGAGGGAAAAAACAGACGGCAAAGACTGGCTGACAAAATATAATAACTTGTATGAGGCTATCTGTTACCACACCGATTAAAAGAGTTGAAATGCCTGTAAAGAACAGTACAAATGCCAGTGTCGGTTTCAGACCAAAATGATCTGACAGCCATCCGACCAATAGTGCCATGGGCAATGTTAAAATCCTGGACATAGTAATCAATTTATTGGCCTGGGACTGAAGCATGCCATGCTCGTTAACAAGATATAACGGCAGCATGGAATAAACCCCCAAGGTCCCGATCACGCCCAGGCTGAATAAAATTATCATCATCCAGAAAGAGGGAGTTGCCACAAGGGGCAAAAACGATTTCAGCATAGGGGGTTCTCCGGGAAAATCCTTTACAGTGGAAAACTTAAAAAAGGAAATGCCAAACAAAACGGAGGTTCCTCCGATAACAATAAGAACACTTCTCCATGAGAGCCACAACAGCAACCCTTCACAGATCAGCGGGGCCAGCAGAAAACTTAAGTTCGGGGCCAATTCATGGATACCGATTGCCTTTCCCCAGTTTCGGCTGCTTATTGAAGATGTCAGCATGGCTATTCCGGAAGGAAGGTACAATGCTGATGTCATGCCTACAACAAATAGCCCTATACGCATACTCAACAGACTCTGGCTTAGACCGGTAACTAAAAAAGCAATGCCTGTTGCTACTGCCGAAAAGACAATTGTTTTTTTATGCTTAATTCGTGATGAAACAAATCCTGAGCATAATAGTGAAATGAAATATCCTGATGCAGATATCAGAAAAAAAGAGCCTGCCTGATCATGGGTCAGATTCATGTCGGCTAATATGGTAGGCAGTAAAGGGGCAAGGATTATCCGGATGGTAAAATTCAAGAAAAAAATGGAAGTCAGAAAAAACAGGGGGAGAAGTTGTGATTGGATTGTGCCCCGCGGCTCTATACTATTCACCTTCAAATTCTGTGATGACAAACACTTTGCAATCTTGAATCTGATCCCTGCCTTTCAGATCCGGAAGTTCAACGACAAACGCACATTCAATAATATCAGCACCCAGTTTTTTGGCAAGTTTGACTGTCGCCCCTATTGTACCGCCGGTGGCAATCAAATCATCGACAATGATCACTTTTTCGCCTTTTTTAACAGCATCTTCATGGATTTCAAGGGTATCTTCTCCATATTCCAGACTATAGGTTTCCTGGATAGTTTTCCAGGGCAGTTTGCCCTTTTTTCTGACAGGAACAAACCCGATACCCAGTTTATAAGCCAGGACTGCACCAAAAACAAAACCTCTGGCATCAATCCCCACAATCTTGTCAATATCCATGTCTTTATATCGTTCATACAGAACATCACAAGACTCACGGAAGGCTTGCGGGTTCTGCATCAATGTGGTCAGATCTCTGAATATCACGCCTTTGATGGGCCAGTCCGGAATACTTCTAATGGTCTCTTTCAAATCCATTTCTTTTTCCTTTATTTTGTCACTCTTTATTCTTTTAATTCTTCTATTACATTTACAAGCAATTTTATTACGTTATGAGCATTCTGATCGAATACTGCCAGGATCTCCTCCCAGGTGACAGGTGCTTCATCCTCTTTCCAGCAATCATAATCTGTAGACATGGCAACAGCAGCATAAGGGATGCCGGCTTCATTGGAAAGCATGGCTTCAGGGGCAGTTGACATATTGATCACGTCAGCTCCCCAGATTTTAAACATTTTGGACTCGGCAACAGTTGAAAACCTTGGCCCTTCTATTGTGACGACGCATCCTTTGTCATGAACTCTCAAATCAAGATATTTTGCTGTTTCATAGAGTTTTTTTCTTAATCCTTCATCAAAGGGATGAGCCATGACTGGATGAACCAGGCCATTTTCAAAAGAATCTGCAAACGTATTTTTTCTGAACCGTGTAAAATCAATGAATTGGTCTAAAATGACCAGGTGTCCCCGGTCTATTTCATGTCTTAAACTGCCACAGGCGGTGGTGGCAATAATATGGGTAACCCCTGCCTGTTGAAGTGCTTTGACATTGGCACGGTTATTCACCTGGGTGGGGCTGTACTGGTGATTTCGGCCATGCCGGGCAAGGATAACAATCTCTACACCATTTATTTTCCCGGACAATAAAGGAGAAGACGGATTTCCATATTCCGTGATAATTTCAAGTTCATCTGGATCTTTCAAAATATCAGGGTCATCAAGGCCTGATCCACCGATAATACCAAGCTTCAACATTTTTTTTCTCCTGTCAGTTTTTTAGTTATAGATGCGCCTAACATAATTGGATTAACTTATCAAGAATTGGAAACAAAAACTTATTGATCCAAAATTTTCAATACCGCCTTATCCATACACTTTGCATCCAGCATTTTTGCAGCATTAGAATTTTTAAGTGAGATCTCCATGTAGGATGAAGAAGACCCAATCAAAAACAATTCACCCTCTCTGGCTTGTGAATAACTGGAAAATGCTTTTTTGATTTGGACATCATTAATTGTCAAAACAAACCATCTGTTTTTTATGAACTGTCTATACCCTTTTTCTTCAAGATTTAAAGTTATATTTCCAAACCGGTCAATATGAATGACAGTTAACTCCAGCGAAAACGCTTTTCTTTCTATTTTGGGAAACTGATATTCAACACATTTTTTCAAAGATTCCCCTAAACAGGAGATGTCTTCAAGCCCTTTTGAAATATGGGCGGCAACAGGAGCAAAAATATCTCTTCCGTGAAAAGTAGTTGAAACTGAATCAAGAAAACAGGCTTTATTTGTGAGATGAATGATTCTTTTGATCTTATTGTCACTGGCAGCTTTCCAGAGAACGCCGTTATCCGGACCGACAAAATAGTAATCACTGGTCTCTATGCAGATTCCTTTCCGGGCCGATCCAACACCGGGATCAACAATAACACAAAACACGGTTCCTTTTGGAAAGTATGAACAGGATGTGGCCAAAAAAAAAGAACCCTGCCGGATATCTTGTGGGTTCACCCCATGGGTCAGATCAATCACTTTTGATTCAGGACTGATTGAAGCAATAACGCCTTTAAGAACCCCTGCAAAAGTATCTTGTTGACCAAAATCAGTCAAAAGCACAATGGGTCTGTTTCCTGTCCTAACCAAATTTAACATCCCCCTTTGATTTGATATGGTATTTAAATCATGAATGCACTATATCAAGAACATGACAAAAGTTTAAAGTGTTTTATACCAAAGGAATTAAATAATGGCCATTGAAACAGAAAGAAAATTTCTTTTGCATTACCTTCCATCCTCTTTGCTGGTTAACGGCACCCTTATCCGCCAGGGATATATGGTAAACAAAAAAGATATGGTTGTCAGGGTTCGCCTTTCAGGAGACAGCGCCTTTCTTACTGTCAAAGGTGCCACCCGCAATGCATCCCGAAAAGAGTATGAATATCCAATTCCGCAACAGGATGCAACGGAAATGCTACGGCTTTTCTGCAAAAAACCCTTAATAGAAAAAACAAGATATCAAATTGAATTCAAAGGCTTTGAATGGGTTATCGATCAATTTTCTGGTGATAACCAGGGACTCGTTGTCGCTGAGATAGAACTGGATTCAATTGATCAGCCTTTTGAAAAACCTGACTGGATCGGAAAAGAAGTCACCCATGACCCCAGATACTTTAATTCAAACCTGATTGAAACGCCCTATTCAACCTGGTAATAAAATATTTTAACTCACCCACCTCTTTTTCCGGATCACGCTATAGAGGCTCACAAATAACAACATCATGCAAAAACTCAAATGGACAAGATCCAAAACAATAACTGCCGTGTGGCCAAAATAGATGTTGGGAAGATTTTTTATGACCATCAAACCACCCGAGACAATTAACCCGGTAAGGATCGCTATTTTAAAATAACCGGTGCCGGTAATTCTATTCAACCCGGATCTATTGAGAATAAAATCAAAAAGAATATATATGACAAGTGTGATCAGCACGATGGCCGCAATATAATGCATAATATGCGTCACATAAAACTGGGCCAGCCATCCCAAGCCAGGGAGATCCGCAATATAATACCGCTTGAAAATCGGCATCTGGCCAAAACCGGACAATGTTATAAAAAGGAGTGTAATGGCATAAATATATTTTTGCAACTTTCCTGTGGTCTTCATTATTTGTCCTCCTTTGAACTCAAGTAAAACTTTCCAAATGCGGCGGCCACTCCTGCAAGGGGTGCAATAAGCATGGCTTTAGCAAGGTTGGTCCCATCCGACATCATATTCTTGACTTTATTTAAATGGGGTTTCCCTTTTCCATTTTCAATACTCTTATTCAATTGTTCAAAAGGGACAGGAGAGACATAAATGGTATTGGTTCCGCCATTTTCGTGTTCACCGTAAATATATCCGTTCATCTCTTTGGCAAGAGCGTGGGCCTTTTTCAAAATTTCGCTTTTCGGGCCTATGGTTTGAACATCTTCAGGACAAACTTCTATACAGGCAGGCACTTCGCCCTTTTCAAGCCTGTTATAGCACCGGTCACATTTATACATAACACCGTTCCCAGCAAAGGCCGGCAGCAGGTCAAGATAAAGCCCGACACCGGTCTGTCTTTCAGGAATATCCCAGGGACAGACTTTTTTACATTTTGAACCACCAAGGCAAATATCAGAATCAATCCTTGAAAGTCCGTTGTCTTCCTGTTTTAAAGCACCCCATGGACAAAGTTTAACGCATGGTGGGTTCTCACAATGCATACAACGTCTTGGAATGGTCAATTCAATCTCCTCCCCATTGACCGTGGCAGATGCATGCTGAATGAAAAGCCAGTTATAGGGAGTCAGACGGTCTGTCACATCTCTTTTATCCGACCAGTCCTGTACAGGCACCCTGCTGGGATACATTTTTGGGAACGGTTTTTGGGGTTCAGGATATTTATCTGCATTTGCTTCCTGACATGCATAGACACACTCTTCGCACCCAATGCATTTGCTGATGTCAAGCAGCGTCACCAAAGGCTCTTTTTTTTCACTACTCAAAGACTTGGCAGCTCGAGCAATACTTGTGGTCGCAACCACAGACCCTGCAGCTGTAATAGAACCTTTTAAAAATGCCCTGCGTGAAATTTTAGAAGTGACTTTCCTGACTGTCATGATTTCTCCTATAGTGTTTTTACAAATTCATTAAAACTCATTTTTTCATAATTTGCCGTATGGATATATTCCAAAATGCGTAAAAATTGTTTTGCATCGACAAACCCCGGGATACTGCTGATCTTTGAATTGTCCGGTTTAAGAAACCATAAAGTTGGCAGCCCTCTGACTTTCCATTGTGTGGTAAGTTCTTTTTTTTTCTCAGTATCCACTAAAATACTGATAAAATTGTCTTTTAAATAATTCAAAACCGCTTCATTTCGAAATGTTGTCTTCTTAAGTTGCTGGCAATAGGTACACCAGTCTGCATGAAAATATAAAAAAATATGTTTGTTCTGACTTTTTGCCAATTCCATACCCTTCACATAACCCTGCCAGCCTATGGTTAAGGCATCGCTGGTCTGGGCAGATCCTTTCCCTGAAGTGACTTCTGCCTGCTTTCCGGATTTCGAATTATTGTAAATCATAACACCAGCAACAGCGATACAGATAATAGCAACAACAAGTATATTTTCCTTTTTCATATTCAAATCCCTTATTTGAATTCTATTTTAACAAATAATGTCAAGTCAATACAGATAGCAATGAGTGTGCCAAAGGAATCTTTTTTTAAAAAAAATTCCTTTGGCCTTTAAACAAACAACATCATGGGTTTTAAATTAATTACTCTTGTTTCAGTCATAGCCCTTACACACATTTTTTTAGCCAAAGGGGTTAACGACTTGTTAACACAGACAACCATCCGTCTTTAAACGATTGAATCGGATCACTTAAGCTGTATTCCATGTTTCTTAATGCGCTTCCACACAGTTATCCGGCTGACGCCTAAAATATTTGCCGCTCTGGTCTGATTCCCGTCAGCCTGTTGAAGTGCATTAAGAAGCGTTTCTTTTTCAGACAGTCCAACCTTGACTATATCTTTGTGTCCTACCATTTTCAGGGGTTTGGCTGCCAAAGGGTTAAAGCTTGTGATCTTTTCAGGTAGATGTTCGGAGCCAATGCTTTTTCCCCTTGCCAGGACAAAAGCATACTCAACACTGTTTCTCAATTCCCTGATATTCCCGGGCCAGAGGTATGCCACCATTAACCGCATGGCTTCCGGTGTAAATCCTAAAATATTTTTTCCTGTTTTTTCTGCATGAAGACTGATAAAGTGCTGGGTAATCAGCGTAATATCATCTTTGTGCTGCCGAAGCGGCGGACAGGTTAAGGGGAAAACATTTACCCTGAAAAAGAGATCTTCCCTGAATGCCCCCTCCTCTATCATTTTTTCAAGATTTTTATTTGTTGCTGTAATTATCCTGACATCAATGGGAATGGATTTGTTTGCGCCGACCCGCTGAATCATTTTTTCTTCCAGAACTCTGAGCAGTTTAACTTGAACAGAAAGAGGAATATCTCCGATTTCATCCAAGAAAATGGTTCCCGTATGCGCTGCTTCAAACCTTCCTATCCTGTCAGTCTCAGCTCCAGTATAGGCACCTTTTACATGGCCGAATAATTCACTTTCAAGAATGTTTTCACTCAGTGCAGCACAATTTACTTTAATAAAGGGCTTGGATGCCCTATTACCGGTTTCATGAAGTGCTTTGGCAACCATTTCCTTTCCTGTACCGCTCTCTCCCAAAATCATTACCGGTGTATCCAGTGATGCCACACTCTCTATATGTTCATAAAGGCTCTGCATCACCGGCGTTCTTCCGATAATACCGTGAAAGCCTTCGTCGATATAATACATTCTTTTTATGGATGCCAGTTCATTCTTATAATTAATATTTTCAGATATATCTTTCAGGGTCTCGACTGCACCAACAATCTCTTTTTTCTCATTAAAAAGCACGGTTGCGCTTTTAATAACCGGTATGGTTCTGTTATGACTGTTGGTAATCACACATTTTTTTTCCCTGACAAACTCTTCAGAAAAAAGGCTGCACCAATTTTTTCCTTTACCTTTTCCAATAATCTTGCACCCGGTGCAATTCAAAATCCGGCAGGATTGGCCTTTCAGTTCTCCTTCGGTGTAACCTGTGATCAACTGGGCCATTTGATTGGCTGCAATAAAAATTCCCTTCTCATCAACGATGATAATACCATCCTGGACAGAATCAATAATATGCCGCCATTGTTTTCCAATTTCCATATTGCCTCCGAAAAAATTAACACTGTTAATCAATAGGTTAACATATCATTAACACACTTGCAATAGAAATAGTTAAAAACCGATAGTACGAGAAAACTATATATTCATGAATATCTTTTAAATTTAATTAGTTATAACAATAATTGTTGGATTTTTTTACAATGGCACACTCATTGCCTATGTTGATTAATACAAGAATATATATGAATGATGATGTTCATTAACATAATTTAACACTGTAACTTTAAGGGGAACAAATGAAATCAAACAAAGTAAAAATCTTTATTCTGGCCTTGGTAGCAAACCTGGTACTGTTGACAGGATGTACGGCAACCAAAACAGTAAAAACCGCTGCAACTCCAGTCGAAGACACCTCATGGATGTTTCATGACATCGTGGA
>NZ_JAUWQB010000063.1 GCF_030611305.1 Desulfobacula sp.
AACTCATATCTCACCACTTTTATTTAAACGACGCTGCAATAACTCATGTCATCCACAGGGTTGTTATGATTTGCTCTCACCTTATGGCAAATATCCAGTTGTTTATAACAGCTATTGACTGATCTCTGTTGAGAGCAACAATGATCACACCGGCAATGTCAAGATATGCCAGAGCCCTATCTCTCTCTTTTTGAAGCAACTTCCCGGTCAGTATCCTTTCATCAACCTCTATTTCCAACGCCTTACTCGCAGCCCTAACCATTCGGTTGAGTTTTATGCGAGAGCCGAGAAACCAGGCCAGAAGCACAAGCGTGGCAAAATTAATTAATATCAAGATCCAGTATTTTTTAAAAACATCTGTCAGCGTTATTTTCCCAAGGTCTTTATAAGGGCCGACTTTCAATTCTTTCAGGCAGTCATGCACAGACTGGTAGTTCAGTGGAATTGTCCATCCGCCACAATTTGCAGCTTGTGCGGCAGCAGAATTTTCAGGCACACCTATCAATGCAGCACTAACCTTTTCAGCCAATTCATTAGAGGTGAGTTGAAGTTTTGCCATGGGCCATTCCGGATACTCTCGCGTGGAATGCATAAAAGGCAAATGTACATTTTCCCCGCCATGTTCATGAATAACATAAAAGTCATCCATGCGAATCTTTCCTTCTGCGTCCATACGCTCAAGCGTGTCAGTCCGCACTGTTCCGGCATCGACTTTTCCATCTCGAACAGCATAAACGACGGCATCATGGGTTCCGCCAAAACTAAAGGAAGCAAAGTCTTTAAAAGGATCGATTCCGGCTTCTTTTAATTCCCGCCAGGCCGTTCTCCAGCCGCCAAAGGATGTCTCTTCGACTGCCATAAAGGTTTTGTCTTTCAAATCACGGTATTGACGGATATCGTTGCGCTGTTTTTTGCAGAAAACAACACCTCCGAATTTTGTGTTAATTTTACCAAGCACATTATTTTTTAATGTAGCAATGCGGCTGATCCCGTAATAATTTTCTAACTCAACATACAATGACGAGTTAGCCATGATGAAATCAACTTCATCATTTTTAACAACAGTGTAAATTTGATCAAAGGCAAGGGGTACTATTGTAAAAGTTTTTCCAGGAATATTTTCGGTCAAAGATTCAACAGTTGGAGACCATTTTTCTATACAGCGCTCAGGCCCTCTTTTTGCCAATACTCCGATTTTTATTACCGAATCCTCAGCCAATGCAGCACCAGCTATAGCACCAGTCACCAGAAAGATGGCGATGAAAGAAAAAATAACTTTTTTGCTTTTTAATATGATAAAATTTTTCATGATTTTATCCGGTAAAAGTCTATGATATGATCACTTTAATAAAAAGTATCGTATCGTACATTGTGATACAAAGTAAATAAATTTTCAAAAAACGATTCTATTATGAAAAAAGGCATAATCAAATCAACCAAATTTGTTAACTTGACTATCTGTTTGTTAATCAATACGTTTTTTAGTTTTTCCAGTGTGCTGGTAAAAACATCCCCTGTTTCTTCCTCGGTGTCAGCCTTTTACAGGGTGTTATTTGATAATCTTTTCATGAAAAGGAAAAAAGCAGGTTACAATCGTCATACCATCACATGCAGGCCCGGCAATTTTTTTGCAGTCTTGTATTGAACCTGGACATGCATCCTTGTTTTTGGGAATACGCCGGCATCGTTTCGATGTCATGGAGATTTTAAAATTATATCTTTCTGAAAATATTTTCATTCGCAGAAGATCAGCTCCTTTTCCTCCCGCATTAAAATCAAAGGGCCGTTTTGATGAATAATTCATTGTCTCCTGGGTGGAAAAAAAACCTTCAAAAATTCTTTTTTGAGCTTCCCGGGTAAGTCCGATCCCATGATCTTTTACCATAAACTCTACTCCATTATCTTTTTGATGAGTAAAGACCTCTATTTTTCCTCCATCCGGTGTGTTTTCAATGGCATTCCGAATAAGGCCATCCACGGTTTTTCTTAACGGTTCAGCAGGAATCCAAATCGAGGAAGAGGCTTTAAGGCGGGTAATCAGGGAGATATTTCTATGGACCATATCAGGCTTAATGGCGTTGATTCTTTTTTCAACAAACTGATTTAAAAAAATATTTTGGAAAACAGGATCACGGGGACTGAAAATGTCTTCAATCTTCCGCCTTACTTTGGTAATGACCCCTTTTTCTCCGGTTTCCTCTGCAATAAGGGCTTCGAATTCATCCTGGCATTGTTCAAGAATAAGGGAAAAGAATTTATGATGAAAGACTTCTTTCTTTTCAACAATATCATAAACTTCACCTTCAATCCCGATAATACGATCCAGGTTCCTTTGTATTCTTTCAAAAGTTGGCCGCCATGTTTCTTCGGGAAGATCCGTCAGTTTTTTTGAAAGAATCTTAAAAGAGCTTAAAAGAATTGCCACAGGAGTTTTCAGTTCATGGGACAAATGGCTGATCATTTTATCTTTCGCACGGTTCAGACTCTTTAACTCTTCATAAGCTTTTCTCAATTCCCTTGATACTCCGGCATTTTCAATTGAAAGCGCAACGGTAGCTGCAAGAGTGTTCAAGGTTTCAAGGTCTGTATCATCAAAATCCCCTATTTTTTTATTATCTGCTGCCAGTATGCCAATAATGCGATCTTTATTCCTTAAAGGAACCAATGCTACATTCTTAATTTTATACCCGATTTTCAGATCCCTTGATTGATACTGGTTCTGGTCATCGGAAAGGTCATTGACAATCATGGAATTGCCGGTCTTTACCACCTGACCGGACAGGAGTTCATCCAGTGAAAAACGGGCTTTCTCAATACGTTCCCGTGTAATCGGATCATCGTGGACGGCACTTAAAAAATAGAATTCCTTTTGATCCTTATCCAGTAAAATTGTATTGGCGCTTTCAGTACCAATAAGTTCTTTGATTTCAGTGTTTATATAAAAAAGGAGTTTTCTTAAGTCGGGGTATCGGGGTAGAGCCTGGCTGATCCGGTTCATAGCGCCGCGATTGCGTTTGATCCGGTTTTCCATGGTCACATCCCTGAGGACAATAATTATCCCTTCAGGATTGTTATTCTGATCCTTGTCCACGCCAATTCGAATTATCACATCCAAAATTTTTCCATCTTTTGTAAGCCGCTTGGTATTTAGTCGCAGGACGTTTTTTTGGATAGGCAGGATTTTAATCCTGTCGATCAGTTCATCTCTAAGGGAATGAGGGACATATTGCTCCCCTTTTTTTCCTTTCAACTCTTTTAAAGTCCAGCCAAAGGTTTTGGTAAACGCTGGGTTCAAATAGGTAATCAGCTCCTTTGCATCTCTGACAAGGACGGGATAGGGCAGGAATTTTAAAAATCTTTTATGGTTTCTACTTGCTGTCCGGTTGATCTGTTCGGCTTCTTCGACTTTCAGGACTTCCCTTTCCAGGTCTTTTATCCTGAGCTCTAATTCTTTATATGTGGGTTTTCGAACCATAGCATTCCCAGGTAAGGTTAGAAATATTAACAAAAAATGGCATAGATAGCTTTGATTACCAATTGCTGCCGGTGCTGTAAAGAAAAATTTATTTGATTTTTTAATGATTTCAAGGTAAAGGCATTCTTTGAACAAAAGTTTTTGTACCGGCAAAAAGGAGGGAACAATGGACAGCGAATCATACGGACAACACATTATTTTCATCATCATTTTAATGCTCATTTTTTTCTTGAGCTATTGTTCGGTCCCGTCAACTGATACTTTAATGCTCGAACATAAAATATCAAAAAAAGCGCAAACCAAAATTCATCAGACTCAAAAAGATGAAGAGGAAACAGTTCAGCCCGAGGAAACAGTTCAGCCCGAGGAAGTTAAATCAGATACAATCAATGCACCATCTGAGGAATCATCGGCTCTCTTACAGGAAACCAAAGTTGAGGCGCAAAAGGTTAAACCCGCAACAGGGAATGGGGAAAAAATACTGCAAATAGATGTGATTTCAATGGAGAATCCCCTATATAAAATTCATAAAAAAGGGATTGTACAATTTACCCATAAAAAGCATGTGGAAGAATATTTAATTGCCTGTGGCAGATGCCACCATGATGAAACAGGGAAACCGCTGGATTTAACTATTAATGATAATCCCAAAGGATGTATTGAGTGCCATAAAGAGACAGAAAAACCAAAGGGTGAAAAACTTGGGAAAAAAGAAAAAATAGCCAAGTACCATTTTGAAGCTCTCCATGCCAATTGCATTGATTGCCACAAGGATTACAACAAGGAAAAAGGTGATCCCAAGGGCAAGGTGCCGGCACCGGCATCCTGCACTAATTGTCATCCAAAGAAATAAGAAATACCGTAGAATCAGCCGAATTGTCAGGCAAACGGGCAAAGTTTTGTATGGATCAGATATCGGAAGGACTTTTTTGGGGCTTGTCGCGCCAGCAGTATTGTTTGCTGCATCCAGGCATCATAAAAGTTTTTTCAATGGTTTGTTTGTGGGCAAAATTGTCAAGAAGTTTTAATGCATTCCCGGTAACAAATGAGATGAGTTTAATATCGCTCTCAACTATTGAATCGGCGGGTTTCGTAGAGATGGCACCGCATATCAGAACGGAAACCTGCATTTTTTTTAGCAGTTTTATAAGATCGGAAGGCATTGCAGGATTAAAGGACGCATAACTTTTTTTGACAATCATCTGGTTCTCAATGTGTGCTACAAAAAGTGTGCTGGCAGCATCAAAAACAGGAGAAATCCTGTTACCCCAAACTGTTATGGCTATTTTCAATGATATCCTCCATTTGTTCCGACTTCATGGAATTGCAAAGCATGTGCCTGAATGAAAAAATTTGGTTGAATTAATCAGATATCTTTAAATATTAAGTGGTTAAGTCAAAAAAGGAACTCAGATGGTTTAATCGGGATCATGAAAAAGGTCGCAAAAGTAAGACGATTCCCATTGCAAGCGTTGCAATAAAAAAGAGGGGGTTCTTATAAGGTCATTCCCAGTTTCTTAATCCTTCTGAAAAGGGTGCTTTTATGGATACCCAGATCTTTAGCTGCAGCACTGCGGTTATAATTATTGCGTGCCAGGGCATCGGTAATGACTTTGGTTTGTGCTGATTTAACAGGATCGCTATCTATCTCTTCATTGATATTGGATGGCAGGGATAAAAATCCGGGTAAATGATGCAGCTTTATGTAGCCTTCGGAGCAGAGGACAAATGCATGTTCAATAATATTTTCAAGTTCCCGGATATTGCCTGGAAACTCATGGGACATAAATGCCTGAAGGACTTTTTTATCTATTCCCTGGATAAATTTTCCCTGGCGGATATTCATTTTCTGGATAAATCGATCCACAAGAAGGGGAATATCTTCCATTCTATGTCTTAGCGGTGGCAAGGAAAGCCGGATAACATTAATCCGGTAATAGAGATCCTGTCTGAATCGGTTTTGTGAGACAAGGTCAGAAAGCTCTTTGTTGGTTGCTGCAATAATTCGTATGTTGGTTTTCTCCTGAGCCAGGGCACCAAGGGGGGTGAATTCATGTTCCTGAAGAACCCGAAGAAGGCTGACCTGAAAAGCCGGACTCGTATCTCCGATTTCATCAAGAAAAATAATGCCGCCATCGGCAAGGGCAAATTGGCCGGGTTTGTCCTTCATGGCATTGGTAAAGGCGCCCTTTTTATACCCAAACAGTTCGGATTCCAGAAGTGTATCAGGAAGTGCGCCGCAGTTTATGGCAATAAACGGCTTTTTTTTTCTGTGGCTCATATTATGGAGGGCCCGTGCAAGCAATTCTTTTCCCGTGCCGGTTTCTCCCTCAATCAGAACTGAAGAATCGCTGTCAGATACCTGGGGCAGGATATTAAAGATCTTTTTCATGGCATTACTGCTGCTGATAATATCTTCCACTTTAAATTTTGTGGAGAGCTCTTTTCTGAGCTGCTCAACAAGAGAGTGATCTCTGAAAGTTTCAATCCCGCCGATAACGTCCCCGTTTTTATCGATCAAAAGAGAAGTGGATGCGGTGATGGGTGTTTTTTTCTTTTCACTGTTAATAATATATCCGGACGAGTTGATGAAAGGCCTGCCTTCTTCCATGGTTCTTTTGAGTGCACAGTCTTCTTCACACATATTGGAACGAAAGACTTCCCAGCAATGCCGACCAATGGCATCTTTACGTGAAATGCCGGTTATCGCCTCTGCTGCCCGGTTAAAAGATGTGATTTCCCAATTATAATCTATTGTAAAAACACCATCTGATATGCTTTCAAGAATGATCTTGGTGGTATCCTCAGTAAGCGGTCCGAGCATTTTTTTCTTTATCATTTTTTTAGTCCAGTGTTTTTTATCTTGTTTGTCATTATTTTAAACCAAATGGTTGCAATTTTGCAACCATTATGTGACTGAACATCAATTATCCTTTGGTCCAGAGAATGGCTTTCCTTTTTTTCAAAGATTTTCGAGAAATAACAAAAATCAAAAGGCAAGAATCCTTTTGATTTTCTTGCTATTTACGTTTGATTGTGGCATCTATAAAAATTCAAATAAAGAAATGGTAATTCAATGTATATAGGAAGTTTTCACAAGGAGTAAGTGTAATGGATCAGCGGTATCATCCTGAATTGGTAGAACCTGAGTGGCAGGCATACTGGAATAAACATCAGCTTTTCAAAGTCAATGAAGATTCATCAAAAGAAAAATATTATCTGTTAGAGATGTTTCCTTACCCTTCCGGTAAAATACATATCGGTCATGTGCGTAATTATACCATTGGTGATGTGGTTGTCAGATATAAACGGATGAAAGGCTTTAATGTTATTCATCCCATGGGGTGGGATGCTTTTGGCATGCCTGCTGAAAATGCAGCCATTGCTAATAATACCCATCCTGCTGCCTGGACATATGATAATATCAAGGCCATGCGGGAGCAGCTTAAAAAAATGGGGTTCTCATATGACTGGGACCGTGAAATAGCAACCTGCCACCCGAAATATTATAAATGGGAGCAGTGGCTTTTTCTTAAAATGCTGGAAAAAGGAATGGCCTATAGAAAGGAATCCTATGTAAACTGGTGTGAGAAATGCCAGACTGTTCTTGCCAATGAGCAGGTTGAGCAGGATAAATGCTGGAGATGCTCCCAGACGGTTCAGCAAAAAAAGCTGTGGCAATGGTTTTTTAAAATTACAGATTATGCCGAAGATCTTCTGGTTCATTGTGATAAACTGCCTGGATGGCCTGATAAAGTAACTGTCATGCAGAAAAATTGGATCGGCAGGAGTGTTGGATCTGAATTAAAATTTAAAATCCATGGCAGAAATGAAGATATTGAGGTTTTCACCACAAGACCGGATACGGTTTTTGGTGCAACCTTTATGTGCCTTGCCCCGGAACATCCTCTGGTTGAAAGCCTTTCAAAGGGGACACAAAAAGAAGACGAAGTCTCGGCCTTTGTTCAAAAGATATCCAGCCAGGAAAGATCTGCCGAAGGGATAGAAAAATATGAAAAAGAAGGGGTCTTCACAGGTGCCTTTTGCATTAATCCGGCAACCCTGGAGAAGATTCCGGTTTATACAGCCAATTTTGTTTTAATGGAATATGGAACCGGTGCCATTATGTCCGTACCGGCCGGTGATCAGCGGGATTTTGAGTTTGCTAAAAAATATGGGCTTGACATCAGGGTGGTGGTGCAGCCGGAAGGGGAGAATTTCAACGGAAACACCATGGAAGAAGCTTACACCGGTGAGGGGGTTATGGTGAATTCCGGTGAATTTAATGGGTTGGACAGCAAAAAAGCCATGGATATAATGACAGACTGGCTGGAAAAAAAGGGCAGGGGAAAGAAGACTGTTTCCTATAGATTAAGAGACTGGGGAATCTCAAGACAACGATACTGGGGAGCGCCGATTCCTGTTATTCACTGCCCGGATTGCGGTGTGGTCCCTGTCCCTGAAGCTGATCTTCCCATAAAGCTTCCTGAAGATGTAAATCTTCTTGAAAAGGGGGGCTCTCCCTTGCCGACCCTTGATTTTTTTGCAAAGGCCACCTGTCCTGAATGCGGCAGACTGGATGCAAAAAGAGATACCGATACCATGGATACCTTTGTAGAATCTTCATGGTATTATTTGAGATATTGTTCACCAAGATATGAAGACGGTATGTTTGACCCTGAGGCCGTAAAATACTGGGCTCCCGTGGATCAGTACATTGGTGGCGTAGAACACGCGGTACTTCACTTATTATATTCAAGGTATTTTATGCGGGTATTAAATACCCTTGGAATGATTGATTTTAAAGAACCGTTCACACGGCTGCTTACTCAGGGTATGGTCTGCAAGGAGACCATGACGTGTCCCGACCATGGATATCTCTATCCCGAAGAAGCGGTCAAAAAGGCTGAAGGAAAGCTTGTGTGCACAAAATGCAATAGTGATGTGGAGGTGGGCCGGGTCATTAAGATGTCCAAATCCAAGAAAAATGTGGTCGATCCCAAAGAGCTGCTTGAAAAATATGGTGCTGATGTGACCCGGTTGTTCTGCCTGTTTGCAGCTCCCCCTGAAAGAGATCTTGAATGGAGTGAGGATGGGGTTGAAGGCAGCAATAGATTTGTAAACAGGGTGTGGCGCCTTGCCATGGAATGCATGGAAAAGATTGAAGGATCCGAGGAGCCCTTTACCGGCGCAGCCTCCGACCTGTCATCAGCACAGGCAAAAGATCTCTATATCAAGGCAAATCAGACCATACAAAAGGTCACGGATGATATTGATAAAAGCTTTCATTTTAATACGGCCATTTCTGCTGTAATGGAACTCGTAAATGTCTTGTATACAATTGATCTTGATTCTGCAGACACGGAATTGAAAAAAGTGATCCTGTTCAGTCTTGAAAGCACCCTGTTATTGTTGTCTCCAATTATCCCGCATTTTTGTGAAGAGCTTTTTAAAAGATTAGGTAAGAACGGATCAATCATAGAGCAACCCTGGCCTGACTACAGAAAGGATTCTCTAAAAACAGATGATGTTCTTGTTGTGGTCCAGGTAAACGGGAAGCTTCGATCAAAATTTACAATCAATGCAGACAGTGAAGAGACTGAGATCAAAGAAACAGCACTGGCTGATGAAAAGATCAAAAAACATATGGGTGATAAAGAACCCAAAAAGGTTATTATTATCAGAAAAAAACAAACACTTATAAATATTGTGGTTTAATATGAAAAATTTAAAATGGGTCTTATGTGTTTATGTGGTTGTACTTGCATTTTTTTCATCCTGCGGTTACCAGTTTGAGGGCGGCGGATATATTAATAACGATGTGACGCGTGTCGCTGTGAAAGTTTTGGAGAATAAAAGTTCTGAAACAGGAGCAGGCATCGCATTTACCAATGCTCTGATACAAGAAATTCTTCAAAAGACCGACACAAAAGTTGTAGATGAATCCCGGGCAACAGCTGTTTTTGAAGGAACAATCAAAGCGATCACCTTCGCTACCCTGTCACGTTCAACTACGGAATCTGTGATAGAAAGAAGGGTTGCAGCTACAGTTGATCTGAAACTTACAAACAAGGATGGAGACGTGATCTGGTCTGTCAAGGATTTTACATCAAACGAAGAATACTCTGTGTCTGAAGATAAGATCACTGATGAAAGCAACAAAAGAGAGGCTGTCGATAAAATAGCCATAAGAAGTGCTGAAAAATTAATCAGTAGAATGATGACCAATTTTTAGAATGAAAATAGTAAAGACAGGATTTACATCTTAATAAATGCAAACCCTGTCTTTAGCTGGTTGAACAAAAATAAAAAAATCCGCGAATGCTATGCATTCATGAATTTGAATAGTCTTGAAATTTTTCTGGAAGCAGTCTTTTTATGGATAACGCCCTTTTTAGCGGCTTTGTGAATTGCAGATTGAGTTTTTCTCATGAGTTCATCTTTATTGTCACTACCCTCTTCTTTTGCAGCATAAACACTTTTTTCCAAATTTTTAAGAGTGGTTTTTACAGATCTGTTTCTAAGCCGTCTTACCTGGCTCTGTTTCGCACGTTTTTTTGCAGATTTATGGTTAGCCAACTTGGTCTTGCTCCTTGTTTAAGTGTATTAAATTTAAAATTTTGCCATATTTCAAATTCGTAAAATTATATGATTTGTCAGTTTTTGTCAAGGAAAAATTGTGGGAAAGATATTAAAAAATCCGGCATTGATCAGCATTTTAACTTTTAGCAGTCGTGTTCTTGGAGTTGTCAGGGATGCACTCATCGCCTTTTATGTTCTTTGTTTATCGACAGTTTTGGGCTTAAGGGGTTTGTTTTGTCCGTTTTCATATCTGCCATGGCAGGGTTTATATATTTGTTTATCAACATCCCAGGAGCCGTGAATATTGATAAATTTGAGATTATTGTTTCTGCTTGCAGATCACTTTTTTTATCTGTTATAATGTTTTTTCTTGTTAAACAGGCGGCGGCGTTTATCTTGGTGAAGGAGGGTAATCCGTTTTGGTTTGGAACAGGGGTGGTGGGTTGCATCTGTTTTGGATTGGTTTTTTATTTGGGCGTGAATATCCTGATTTCAAGCCCTGAATTAAAATTGTTGAAAAAGGGAATGATACAGAAAAAATCATGAAAATGGTCGAAAAAACCGGTTTTTATGTTTCAATATTTATTATCATCGTATTATTATTTCTTATTGTTTTTTCAACAAACGGTGTTTTAGATTATAAAATATTAAAGGGAAAGGAAGTCGTTATTTTAGAGCAGGCCCGGATGGTTGAGCTTGCAAATCAAAAACTTGAAAATGAAGTCAAAAGTTTAAAAACCGATATGAATTATATCAAGCATGTGGCAAAGCATGAACATGATATGGCTGAAGAAGATGAGCTCATTTTCAAAGACAAGTCAGATAATAGAAGGAATACACCATGAGTCAGGAGTTAAAAACGCTCGAACTTGCGAAAATTTATGAAAGTCAGGGCTATTACAAAGATGCCTTTGAAATTTATTCTTTTCTGGACACAAAGGAAACTTCGAATGAGATCAAAGCCGGTTTAAAGCGCATGGAAAAAAGGATGGAAGATAAAGGCCGGAAAATTCATTCTGAAGAAAACATATCCAGGCTTTTTGAAAAATGGTTGATGTTGATGGTTTTGAAACAACGGCTTGATAATTTTAAAAAAATAAAATCACGACGATTGGAACAATGATCCTAAAAGAGATAAAAGGCACTTTTTTCCTTATTTTTTTTGCTTTGGTAACAGCCTTTTTTTATAATCATTTTTCTCCATCCGGCATTGCACTGTTTGGCCAGTGGCAGACATCAAATGGAGTTGTTAATGCTATTTCAAAGACAGACCCGGTGAATGCTTCAATTGAGATAAACAACCCTGAAATTATACAGCGGATTATTCAGAAAAAAGAGAGGATGGTTCTGGATGTCAGACCTTTCGAATTTTACGAAGAAGGGCACCTGCCGGGAGCATTGTCCTTTCCATTAATGGAGTTTGACATTGTCATCGGTAAGCTGTTAGAAATGACAGATCAACACTCTCCTCTCCTGATTTATTGTTCCAGTTTTGAGTGTATGGACAGTCATAATTTTGCGACAAATTTAAATGGCATGAGCTTTACTAATGTCAAGGTCTATCCGGGAGGTTTCAGGCAGTGGCAGGAAATGGGCTATGATATAGAAAAAAATGAAAAATAATACTAATGCGATCATCCTTTTTTTGATTAAACTGATTCTTGGTATTACGTTTATCTATGCCGGTTATCATAAAATTGCAGACCCTGCGGGGTTTGCTAAAATTCTATATGGATATGCGATTTTTCCAGGCGGCAGTATCAACATTCTGGCCATCTCCATTCCATTTATCGAACTTATTGCAGGGTTCTGCCTGATTTTTAATATTTTGTCCAGATCATCGCTTTTATTGATTAATACAATGCTTTTGGGCTTTATTCTTATGATCGGATTTAATCTTTTACGCGGACATCAGTTTGATTGCGGCTGTTTTTCGTTCTCAAGCCAACCCCAGACCATATCAAATATTTATTTATTGATCAGAGATCTCTTGTTGCTTTTATCAGGGATTTATCTGTGGATGAAAACTAAAACAGGAGTGTTGCGATGAAACCTAAAGGTAACCCCGAATCAAAAACACCGACAACAAAAACCAATATTAATGGACAAAAGACAATTGGTGCCGCCCTTCTAAACAAAAATGAATTCACCCTGATTATTTTAGGAGCCCTGCTGTTGACCATTATCATATTTTTTCTCTTTTTCAGATCTTCAGATCCTAAAGTCGAACCTGTTCAAAAAATCGTTTTAAGTACATCTTTTACTGATCTTGAAAAGAGAATAGAAAAAATAGAACAGGCGCTTCAGCTTAAGGAAATGTCTTCCGGATCAGCAAGGGACAATACAGAAAAAGGTATGCCGGGCATTGATCCCATAAAGGAGCGTGTGACACGGCTTGAAACGGCATTTTCAGTTAAATTTGACGCTTTAATAGAAAGAATGGGGAAAATCGAAAACAGCATTTCTCTGTTTAAAAATAAGCCTGCCGCAACAGTGGTGACACCAAAACCTGAGCCAAAGCTTTTAACACCGATAAAAAAAGCCTTAAAAAAAGAAAAAAAAGTTTCCATGTTTCATACGGTGCAAAAGGGGGAAACCCTGTACAGTATCAGTAAAAAATATAATACCAGTATTGCAGGCCTGCTGAAACTCAATAATCTGTCCGCCGATGCAAAAATTTACCCGGGGAATAAGATCATTGTCCGGTAGTATTTCAACAATCAGATAGAGGCAATTGCTTTATCTGCTTTTGACACGGGTGATAAAAGATTCAACCTTATTTAAATCTTTTATACCATAGCTTTTTTCAACACCGGAAGAGACATCCACAGCAGAAGGTTTCGCAGCCTTAATGGCCTGGCAGATGTTGCCGGGATGAAGTCCTCCTGCCAGGACAACAGGTGTTTTGCATTTTAATTGCAGGGACAGCTCATAATTCCAGGATTCTGCATTTCCGCCGGGAAGGGTTCCCTTTCCATATTCAACCAGAAAAAAAGAAGCGTTTTTGTATCTGGGTGCCTGTGTCAGAAAGGGTTCTTTTGTCGCAAAAAGCGCTTTAAGGATCAGAAGTTTTTTTTCTAACAGGCGGTTGACAAGGTCAGGGGGTTCATTCCCATGAAGCTGTACTCCCTTTAAAGCGCATTGATTGACTTTCTCCATGATGCCGTCATAGGATTCATCCACAAACACACCAATGGTGAGGATATGATCAGGCAGAGCGTTTGAAATTTGTGCAGCCCTTTGTATTGAAACATTTCTGGGACTTTTTTCAAAAAAGACCAGTCCTATGGCATCTGCTCCCAGGTTGGCGCATTCAAGGGCATTTTCAGGGTCAGTAAGTCCGCATATTTTTATCCAGGGTGTTTTTTGAAGAGGTTTTTTGATCATAGAAGGGTCACTTAATATTTCTGAGTTCCTTAATAAACGATTCCGTATCTTTTGCCCTTACAATGCTTTCACCCACAAGGAAGTTGAAGATACTGGATGAGAGGCCTTTTTGTATGTCTGTAAAGGATGAGATGCCGCTGGCCTCCACGGGAATAATACCGTCGGGAAGAATCGCTGCAATCCTTTTGGAGACGCTAAGATCGGTTTCAAGTGTTTGAAGGTTGCGATTGTTCATATCCACTACTTTTGCCTCACAATCATAAGCTGTTTCAAACTCTTTTTCCGAAGTGATTTCGACAAGCGGCTCCATGCCAAGTTCCCGTGCAAGGTTGATGTAATCCTTGAGCTGGTCTTTGGACAGGATGGTTGTGATCAGCAGAATGGAAGACGCCCCGGCTTTTTTTGCCTCATAAATTTGGTAGGAACTGATGGTAAAATCTTTTCTTAGAACCGGAAGGTTGGTGTTGGCACACACTATTTCAAGATCTTTTAAACTGCCTTTAAAATATTGTGATTCCGTCAAAACGGAAATGGCACGGGCACACGCTTTGGTATATTTTTGCGCATAAAGTGCCGGATCAAGGTCAGGCCTGATATCACCCTTGGAAGGAGAGGCCTTTTTCACTTCTGCAATAATACCAATGTCATCGGAACTGCTTTTTTCCATGGCTGTTAAAAAACTTGGCCCATGTGCCGTGTCCTCTGCTTCCCTTCGAATGGTGTTCAGCGGTATATGGAATTTGTTTTTTGATACTTCCAGGGATTTTATTTCCAGTACCTCTTTTAAAAAGCCTTCAACTCCCATATCAGCCATTCTCCCTGGTATATTGTGCAAGCAGTTCAAGTTTTTCTATGGCTTTTCCCGAATCAATAGATTGTTCCGCCAAGGTAATCCCGTTTTTTATAGTATCCGCTATTTCTGCGGCAACCAGGGCAACACCTGAGTTTAGAATGACAATATCTCGCTTAGGGCCTTTTTCTCCTTTTAATATGGAAAGTGTGATATCTGCATTTATTTTAATATCACCGCCTTTAAGATCATGGGGATCAGCATAGTCTTCAAAAAAATCAAGAGGGTCAAGATCATAGGACCGGATATTCTTGTTACTGAGCTTAGACACCCTTGTCGGTGCCGTAGTAGTGATTTCATCCATACCGTCATGCCCGTGAACCACAAATGCTTTATTGACACCCAAAAGCTTCAGTGCCCGGGCAAACATTTCTGTCAACTGGGGAGCATAGACACCCAGAAGCTGGCAACTGGCAGCAGCGGGGTTGGTCAAGGGGCCCAGCATATTAAAGATACTTCTGATTCCGCAGTCCTGTCTTGCTTTACCGGCATATTTCATGGAACCGTGATACATGGGGGCAAACATGAATCCGATACCAATCTCATTAATGGCTTCCTCAACGATTTCAGGATCCGCATTCAAATTCACGCCGAGTTCTTCCAAAACATCAGCGCTGCCGCATTTGCTTGAAATACGCCTGTTCCCGTGTTTGGCAACCGTCACACCGGCACCTGCCACAACAATAGCCGTGGTTGTGGAGATATTGAATGATCCGGATGCATCCCCGCCGGTTCCAACGATATCAATGACCTTTTTAGATAGGGTCTGAATCCTTATTGCCTTGCGTCTCATGGCCCTGGCAGCGCCTGCAAGTTCTTCAAATGTTTCTCCTTTGGTTGCAAGTGCAGCCATGAATGCCCCGATCTGGGCTTCAGTAATATTCCCTGAAAAGATATCCATGAGCATAGACGCACTGCTGTCCTGGTCAAGATCCTGTTGGGCTATGATTTTTTTTAAATTTTCTGTAAACGTCACGGTCTTATGCTCCTTTAATGAAATTTCTGATCAGCCTTTTCCCCAGACTAGTCATAAAGGATTCAGGGTGAAACTGGACACCCTGGGTTGGATGCTCTTTATGTCGGATCCCCATAATTTCACCATCTTCAGTCCTGGCGGTAATGGTCAGGCAGTCGGGAAGGTTTTCTTGGGAAATCGCCAGGGAATGATACCGCATGACGGTAAAGGGTTTGTTGATGCCGGAATAAATATGTTTCCCGTCAGAGGTGATCACGGATGTTTTTCCATGCATGATCTGCCTGGCATGGATGATTGTCCCACCAAAACTCTGGGCAATAACCTGGTGTCCAAGACAAACACCAAGAATAGGAACATGTCCTGAAAAATGTTTGACAACATTGAGAGAAATACCGGCATCTTCAGGACGGCCGGGCCCCGGGGAGATGACAATGGCGCTTAAGTCCAACGCCTTAAGATCATCAATGGATATCTTATCATTTCTAAAAACTTCTACATCCACACCCGTATGAAGGATATAATGAACTAGGTTAAAGGTAAACGAATCATAATTATCTATCACTGCAACTAACATTTATCTGCCTCCGCTATTATTGCCAAGAGCAAGCTTTAACGCCATCTCTACACTTTTTGCCTTGTTTTGACATTCCAGCAATTCTTTTTCGGGGTCAGAATCATATACAATCCCGGCCCCGGCCTGAACCGTCAGTTTATCATTTTCCATGACCGCTGTTCTAATAGTTATGGCAAAATCCATGTTTCCGGTAAAGGAAATATAACCTGCCGCCCCACCATAAACCCTTCTGGGAGTATTCTCAAGTTCGGATATGATTTCCATGGCCCGGATTTTGGGGGCACCGGACAATGTACCGGCCGGGAAGGTGGCTTTGAATAAATCATAGGCATCAACTCCTTTTTTCATGTCGCAGGTGATATTGGATACCAGATGCATGACATGGGAGTACCGCTCAATCACCATGATATCGGTGACCTGGACGGTTCCGGATTCAGCCACACGGCCTAAATCATTCCTGCCAAGATCAATGAGCATGACATGTTCGGCTTTTTCCTTTTCATCATTTAAGAGCTCATCTGCAAGTTTCCGGTCTTCCTGTTCTGTTTTTCCCCGGGGCCTTGTACCGGCAATGGGCCTTACAGTAGCGATGTCATTTTCAAGCCTGACCATGGTTTCGGGTGAAGAGCCTGCAATGATCATATCCTTAAAATTCATAAAAAACATGTAGGGAGAAGGATTAATATACCGCTGGGCACGGTAAATCAGGATCGGATCAACATTTGCACGACACGAGAAGGCCTGGGAATAGACAGCCTGAAAAACATCTCCTTCAACAATATGCTCTTTGATCTTTTCCACGCCTTTCATATAATCCCGGGGTTTTGTTTCAGATTCAAGTTGAACTTCAGAAGATTGAAACTGCTTTGTTTGCATAAAAGGGGTGGCAATGGTTTCAAGCATCTGGTCAAGATCATTTTGAGCCTGTTCAAATACGGTCTCGTGATTATCGCAATCATTGAGGTAACATATTTTAAGACAGGTCAAGGTCTGCTTTATATTATCAAAAATGATCATTTCATCAGGTATGATAAAATGGGCATAAGGTGTATCTTCCGGCAATGAAACCGGAATGTCTTCAAAAAATGAGACCATTTCATAGGTGAAATATCCGGTAAATCCACTCCAGAACCTGGGTAATTCAGGGATTTTGGCAGGGATGAACTCTTTGGAAATCGTCCTGATCACGTCCAGAGGATCATTGTTGTGAGCAATTTTTTTTGTTTCGTTTTTTGTTTGTATCTCAACATTCTGCGAGAAAATTTTAATGGTGCCGAACGCAGATACTCCCAAAAAACTGTACCGGGCCCATCTTTCACCGCCTTCGACACTTTCCAGTAAAAAACATTCTTTTCCCTTGCTGAAAAATTTTTGTAAAATGGAAACGGGTGTTTCCATATCTGCAAGAATCTGAGTGCAGACAGGAATGACATTGCAGTTTTTAGCAAGTGTTAAAAACGCTTGTTTTTCAGGAAATTGTTTTAAAATCATTTTTGTTTCCTTAAACATAAAAAAAGGCTTGCAGTTATTTATTATTAAGATGCAGCCTTTTAAAAACAAAAGGCTGCGACATTGTTTTGCTGCCGCAGCCCCTGGTTCTTTTTTATTTTTTTGAACGACTATTCTGACGGCAGCATGGACCATATCCAGGCTTGCCACCACCGATTAACTTTACCCTTAATATTTAAAATATTTTTTTTCATATCATTTATATTCTTTTATTTCGGGATAAAATAACCAGGATTTTATTTTATGTCAAGGAAAATGTTTCTATAAATAGAAACAAATTTGTCCAGCCCTTCTAAGGTATCAATTTAAGCCTTTTGATAAGTTTCTTTTCACTGTTATTAGACAAGGGAATTATAAAACTCAGGCCTTCTGTCGTCGAACAAATCGTTGTTTTCAGTGATTGATTTGTCTCTGGCAATTGCCAGGTCGATTTCCTGCACAACAACCTTATCTTCTTCGGAACTGGACCGTGCCATAATATCTCCCTTTGGCCCGACAATTTGACTATTGCCTGTGAACGAGAGTTCTCCGCGGGGGCGAATCTCTTTTCCCGTTCTGTTTGCCGTTATAGAATAGACCGAGTTTTCAAGAGAACGAGTAAGCATGGCTTTCTGGCAATGTGTAAGTACTAAGTTTGCGGGGTGACAAATCACGTCTGCCCCTTGCAGTGCAAGTACTCGAGCCACCTCTGGAAATGCCCAGTCGAAACAGATCATTATTCCTATTTTGGCTCCCCGGATTTTAACGGTTCCAAGCGGGGTGTCTCCGGGATCAAAGTACTCTTTTTCAGTATTGAAAAGATGAAGTTTCCGGTAGGTATGAATAAGTCCCGATGGCCCAATCACAAGTGCACTGTTATAGAGTTTGTCTTTCTGTCGTTCGGCAAATCCTACAACCAGGTGGAAATCATTGTCTCGACAAAATTTCGACAACCTGATTACAGTCTGAGAGTCAGATACGTCTTCTGCCAGATTTTTAAGCTCTTTTCGATCCTCGAAAAAGTATCCTGTAAATGCCAGTTCAGGGAGGACAATAATGTCCGCATTAATTCCTGCAAGTGTGTCTTGCACCTTTTCCAAATTTTGTGCGGGAGCACCAAATTCGGGGCAGTATTGGTAATATCCTATTCGCATTTTATTCCTCCCATCATCAATTTCATTCTGGATACTGCTCTAATACCTGAATAATTTGGAGCACGGTTTGATTCGCCGGTGTTTTCACACCATGAGTATTGCCTAATTCAACTACTTTTCCTCCAAAAATCTCAACTTCGGTTTTACGTCCCGCCTCAATATCCTGAAGCATTGACGTTGTTCCCTGTGGCGATAAAACATTTAGAAATTGATACCATTCTTCTATATCCCGGTTTGTCAGGTTAACACCCATAACATCTGTCAATGCAATTACTTCTTTCATCAAGGCTTCCATTAAACCCCGGGCATACGGGGATGTCTGGAAAACTCCATACGGAGCTCGCATCACAGCTGATGCCTGGTTCATCCCAACATTGATCATGAACTTCCACCATATCATCCGGATCATATCTTCCGGTATTTCATAAACGATTCCTGCCCTGTCAAATGCTTTTTGGACGCGGAGAACCCGCTGGCTGAAACGGGTATTGACAGCTTCACCAAAGTAATGTTTCCCTGGCTTGGTATAAGTTGTCTGGTTGCCATGACGTACAGCATCTATTGCAACAGAAATAGTATACAGCATCTTGTCCATACCATAGATGGAACCGATATATTCTTCACTCTCAAGGCCATTCATGACAGACATAATGGTGGTTGAATCACTTACAAGTTTTTCCAAACCTTGAACTGCTTCTTTGAGATGATGATGTTTCAGTGCCACAATAATGAGATCGACAGTCGAAGTAGCCTCATCAGGGTGGATGGCCGGGATTGCATAAGATTTTTCATTGATGACTAAGCCTTTGGTTTTGAGCTTGTCTAAACGGTTGCCTTTAGCAATCAATACCGTTGAAAAACCAGCTGTATCGAAAAATCTGCCGGCGAAATAAGAACCCATTGCCCCGGCTCCAAGGATTGCTATTTTTTGAATTTCTTGCATTGATTATTCCTTTTTTTTATCACTATAACAAAAGCAAAAGGGCAGCTATGACCAAATCAGTCCATAACACATTCATTCAGATTATTCATCTATAATCAACCTGATTGTCTGGCAGGGCGTGGAAGTTATGGGACATTTTCTTATAATTATGATATAAGTCCGGGTGTTGCTGGAACTTTAATCTTAAGAGAAAATTCAGGATAGCATATGACATTTGATGAACTTGGCCTTCGGATAGAACTGCTTAAAGCCGTTAAATCCAAGGGATACACCACACCCACCCCAATCCAGACCCGGGTCATTCCCGTGATTCTTAATGGACAAGACGTTCTGGCCCGGGCCCAGACAGGAACGGGGAAAACAGATGCATTTGCTCTGCCCCTGGTTGACATTTTGAGCCATCGGAAGGTAAAAAGACAACACCCCCGGGCGCTTGTTCTGGCCCCCACCCGGGAACTTGCACACCAGGTGGGAGAGAGCATAAAGGCTTATGGAAGGCGGGTATCCATTCGGTGTACCGTGGTTTACGGCGGGGTTAACATCGGTCCACAAATCGATCGGCTCAGGCGTGGCATCGATATCCTTGTGGCCACACCGGGAAGGCTTCTGGATCTTGCTGGCCACAGGGATCTGAATCTTTCCCAGATAGAATTTCTGATTTTTGACGAGGCAGATAGAATGCTGGATCTGGGATTCAGTGAGGAGATCTCCGAGGTTCTTGACCTGGTTCCGGCTGTTCGTAAAACCATGCTTTTTTCCGCCACCTATACCCAGCAGATTCGGGATCTTGCCAAAATTATGCTCAAGGAACCGGAATATATTGAGGTGACACCCGGCAAAAAGGCCGCAGAGTCCATTCTCCAGAAGGTACACCTGGTGGATCGGTCAAACAAACGCGCTCTGCTCATTCATTTGATTACCCAGGATCGCTGGGCCCAGGCCCTGGTCTTTGTCCGCACAAAACACGGAGCAAACAAGCTTACGGAAAAACTGGCTGCAAAGGGGATCAGTGCAGCAGCCCTGCATGGCAATAAGAGTCAGTCACTCAGAACACGGACGCTCAAAGAATTCAAGAATGGTGAGATCCGCATCCTCGTGGCAACAGATGTGGCTGCAAGGGGGCTTGATATCAGCAATCTGCCCCATGTGGTCAATTATGATATGCCGGGGGTGCCTGAGGATTATATTCACCGCATTGGCC
>NZ_JAUWQB010000112.1 GCF_030611305.1 Desulfobacula sp.
ATTCTGAAAATAGCAGCCTCCTTATTTTATATCTCCAACTCACAACTCATATCTCACCACTTTTATTTAAACGACGCTGCAATAACTCATGTCATCCACAGGGTTGTTATGATTTGCTCTCACCTTATGGCAAATATCCAGTGTGTATTGTAATTACTTCAAACCTTTGAAATGGTATACAAGCGTAATCGTACCGGTCGATGAAATCAACATGCCTGCTCAAAAACTTGTTATAAGGCAGAGTTTGATAATAACCTTGATGTTTATGACCGGATTAATTGCGGTCTTTATTCTTGTGACCCGTATTGCAAAGCCAATAAATCTTTTATCATCATATGCAAAAAAACTTCCCGGACTGGATTTTACCAAACCGTTGACCCAGGGAACCCCCATTGATGATTTGCCAGGAAAATATAAAGATGAAGTTGGAGACCTTGCCTCATCTTTTATTTTAATGAGACAGGAGTTAAGCAAGAATATTCAGGATCTTGTTAAAATGACGACTGCAAGACAGAAAATTGAAAGTGAGCTCAACATTGCCAGGGAAATTCAGCTTGGAATGGTGCCGAAAACATTTCCATCTTTTCCAGAGTACAAGGAATTTGATCTATATGCCACTTTGTTACCCGCTAAGGAGATTGGTGGAGATCTTTATGATTTCTTCCTGATAGATAAAGATCATATGTGTTTTACTTTAGGTGATGTCTCAGACAAGGGTATTCCAGCTGCATTGTTCATGGTTGTGACAAGAACCTTGATCAGAACATTAAGTGAAAACGTGTATTCACCCAGTGAAATGATGTTCAATATAAACAATATTTTAAGTGCAGATAATCCAAGGTCCATGTTTGTTACACTTATCATTGGTATCCTGAATATAAAAACCGGTGAAATCAAGTATGCCAATGGCGGGCATAACCCGCCAATTGTACTTCCCAATGATAAGGATGTGTTTTATAAAGAAGGAACAAATGAACCGTTGGTTGGGGCAATGCCGGGTATGTCTTATTCTGATAATTTATTAACCCTGTTACCGGGCGAGAGCTTTTTCCTTTATACAGATGGTGTGAATGAAGCGATGAGCCCGGAGGCGGAGCAGTACTCAAATCAAAAATTGCTTTCCCAGGTATCAAAAAATAGAGATAAATCAGCCAATGAGGTCATTGAGTCAGTCTTAATCAGTATTCAGGAACATTCAAAAACGGCTCCCCAATCTGATGACATTGCCATGTTGATGATAAAATTTAATGGAAAAGAAATTTAGATAATTTAATTTAGATAATTTTATAATAGAGCAATACCACTATGGCCCAACTAATAGTCGATATAAAAAAACTTAAACATAACATCCAATTTTTGGTCCAGTATTGTAATAAATTGGGTTTAAAGATTACAGGGATATTAAAAGGTCCAGGATTAGATGCCACGATCATTCATGAGATGATGTCAAATGGTATTGATAATGTTGGTTTTTCCAATTTGCCAATGGAAAACAATTATGATGAAATTTTTCATAAAAAGCCAGTTTTTATATCCTTGCCCTCTATTTATGAGATTAGTAATATTATTAAGTATTTTGGTACAAGTTTTCATTCTGAAATATCAGTTATAGAGAGGATAAATGAAGAATTGATCACACAGAATAGATCTCATAACATTGTTCTAATGGTTGATACGGGTGATTTGCGTGAAGGTGTTCTGCCGGAAAATGTTGTTGATATAGTAAAAAAAATTCATGAAATAAAAAATTTTAAGCTTAATTTTTCCGGTATTGGCTCAAATATGGGGTGTTGTGCCGGAATGCTTCCCAATGAAGACAATCTTAATATCTTAAACGAATTGGCAGTTCAGATTGAAATGAAATTGGGTTTAGAAGTTAAAACAGTTTCAATTGGCGGTTCTGTTATGCTTGAGTGGTTGGAAAAAAATCGTCTGCCTGATAAAATCAATCAAATCAGGCTGGGTGAAGCTATTTTTCTTGGCAACATTCCCACCATTAATAAAAAACACATTGATTTGCATGATGATGTTTTGATTTTTAAAAGTGATGTGCTCGAGACAAATGAAAAAAAAGTTGATTCTCTAAAAATCTGTGGCAAAGATGCCTTTGGCTGTACACCAAAGTTTGCGTATACAGGTATGAGAAAAAGAGCCATCATGAATTTTGGCATCTCCGATACTTACCCCGAAGGACTGCAACCTCTGATTGATGGTTTAGATATAGTCTGCGTTAATAGTAACTATACCATTATTGATTTTACAAATAGCCATGAACAATTAAAACCAGGTGATTTTGTTGAATTTAAAATGAACTACATGAGCATGCTTCAAGGTTTTATTTCACCATTTACTAAAATTGTATACAAACAGCCGGCAGATAGCATAAATGGATAAATATTTATATAAAGATAGCCAAAATGAAATCAGCATGATATTTGATCTTAATATATATAAAACTATTATAATATGAAAGGTGGGACTATGAAGGGTTTTAACAAAATCAGTGCTGTTATTTTTTTTCTTCTTTTTTTGATTAGTACCTCTGTGGCTGCAAAGGATAAGATGAATTTTGCAACAACGCCTAAAACAAATGGCCAGAATAAATGGAGAATCGGTTATTATGAAGGCGGAGAATACCTTAATTATCAGCTTGTATTTATGTCAACCGTAAAAGAATTGATGACGCTGGGTTGGATCGAACCTGTAACCATCCCGAACCAGGAAGGCGAACAGACAAAAAACCTTTGGAAATGGTTGGTGGAAAATATAAAAAGCGATTATATAGCGTTTGTCAAGGACGGCCATTATACTGCGAACTGGGATGATACTTTAAAAGAAAAAATGGTTGCTAAAATAATTAAGCGATTGAATACGAAAAAGGATATTGACCTGATAATCGCAGCAGGTACGGCAGCAGGGCAGGGTCTTGCAAACAATAAGCACCATACACCTACCATCGTTATCTCGACATCAGATCCTATTGGCGCCGGAATAGTAAAGAGTTCAGAAGATTCAGGTTATGATCACATTCTTGCTCGTGTTGATACGTTTCGGTACGAGCGACAAATCAGGGTTTTTCATGAAGTCATAGGATTTAAAAAATTAGGTATGGCATATGCGAATACAAAATCCGGAAGAGGCTATGCTGCTATAAATGATGTAGAAAAAATATCCAAAGAGTATGGGTTTGAAATCGTCAGTTGTTATACCCAGGATGAAATCCCTGATGTTAAATTGGCTGAAGAAAGTGTTAAAAAGTGTTTTCGTGAGTTGAGCAAAAAGGTGGATGCAATCTATGTCACCGAACAAAACGGCATCAACCCCAATAGTCTTCCAGATCTGGTCAAGATTGTCAATTCAGCACAGATTCCAACATTTTCTCAGGCAAGCTCCAATGAGGTAAAATCCGGTTTTCTAATGAGTATATCCCAGGCCGGCTGGAAATATGTTGGCAATTTTTTTGCAGAAACAATTGCCAAGGTGTTTAATGGTGCAAAACCCGGACAGCTTGAGCAAGCGTTTGAAGAACCACCATTAATAGCAATTAACCTGAAAACAGCAGAGATTATTCAATATGACCCGCCTGTAGATGTATTGGGATCAGCAGATGAAATCTTTACTGAAATAGAATCATCAAAATAGATGTTTTGAAGTTAGACAGAGTTGACGGGGAGTTTTATTTAACAACAACTTTATGGCTCAATAATTGGTAGATATCTGCAGATAGCAGCTTTTTCCATCCAAGGGGAAGTGTTCTAGCGGGAACAGCATCCTGTATGGTTTCAAACATATCTGCCAGATGAGCCTCCCGGACGGTGAGCGTGGACATTTTATCAATATCTGATGTTGTGATGCCACCGTTGGCGATGATTTCCAGTGGTCCTGCAGGCACCATGTATTTATTATTAATCCTTGCCATCACCGCCTGCATGCCGTCAAGATAATAATCAGTCTTGACTTGTACAATTAGGGCAATAAGGTTTTCATACTTTTGGATCTTTTTTAACGCAGATATCAGACCTTTTTTCATGGCCGGAAGGTAAATACCTTGAAAATAACCTCCAACGCAGGCAAGTCCCCGCGCAAACAATAACACAACAAAACATAAGAAAACAGAGGGTAAAAGGCGACCCTTAGAAATGCCATCTATTATGGCTTCCTGTGAATAGGGCCATTCCCAGAGATTTCCATTGTCGTCAATCCCGGAGAACACAGGTATATGGGCGTCATTTGTTTTAATATTGAGCGATAGCTTTCGGCCTTTATCATCCACTCCCCAAAAAAAGATAGTTCCGCATTGTGCCATAGAAATATCGTGTTGTTTGTCAGGGGTGGATACAGATTGTTGATACTCAAGAGCCTCCTGATTCCAGCATCCGTTTATTCCATCCAATTCTGATAGTAAATGACGCCTTAGCTCCGGATCAAATAGAATAAACCATAATAAACTTTGGGGATTTAATAAATCAATTTTTATCAGGCTGCCGGAGATCTTTTCAAATTCAAGACAGATCGAGTTGGGTACAGATTCAAATTGGGGGAAAAGCTGTTTCCAGATAAGATGATTCACAACAACAGACTGGTCTGAATAAGTTGGCAGGTGGACAACAGATTCACTCCCATAATTTTTTTGAAATATGTGATGCAAAGGATCAGAAATTAAAGATGAGATCTTTTTGGCTTTAACCATCTGATTGGCTTTTGATGACGTCCTGTCAATCATTTCAAGATCAAAACCAGGTGCGGAACTTACAACACTTCTTTTAAGCCGGTCCGGAAATAATGGCAATTTTATCGGTATAGCTTCGAATGCTTCGGGTGCTACCTGATAGATAAGAGCTCCCCTAGGGTATACCGCATTGTTAAGGGGAATATTTCCACAGGCAAATACCGGGATTGTTGAGGTTGGGATTCTTTGTTTCAGTACATTCAAGGAAAAAATCAATCTTGCCTGAAATGTCTGAGAAAAGTATTCCACACCATGGTGACTGGCTGTAAGAATAACAGGATAGGTGTCAAGATCTTTCACAGTCTGTTGTGCGACAGATTCCCCCAAGAGCGGTTTCACATAGTCGTAAACAACTTTTAGTACATCCTTTTGTGACTGGTATGTCTTAATTCCAGGCTTTGGAATCAGGATTTGAGCATATTCAAGAAGCGGCATATCTCCATAGGTGTCAATAATTTTTTTAACCATGGGCAGGTGATGGCATGTGAGTTCAAGATAGGTTTCGGATATATTTTGATCCCAGGCAGGGTTTTTCATGATTTGCCTGTTTCGACAGCATGTTTGTTTTTCGGTTGTTTTGAATCATTTTTTGCTACTACAATAAAAACAATAGTCAGCAGTAGATAGCCCGCTCCAAGGTATGTCATAGCTATGCGGATATCCGGAGCAAAAAATAGAACACTGAACAGGATCGGACCGATGACCTGGCCTATTTTTTCAAAGAATGTAAAAATACTTAAAGATTTTCCAATACCAAGTTCATGGGTTTCCTTAAATTTTAATGCATAGGGGCGTGATGCATCAAAACACATTGAAAGGCTTAAAAAAAGAATTGCTACGGCAGTAACGACCATACCACCATAAAAGTAATATATGAGAAAAGCTATACTTCCCAGCACACCATTGATAAAAACATATTTCTTTTTACTATCTGAGGCATCCATGTAGCGGCTTATCGCTGGCGCAATATAAATAAGACAAAGACCAAAGAGCATATATAATCTGCCTATGTTTGACTGTGATGTCCCAAGTCGGTTCAGGTAAATCGGGAAAAAATAATTAATAAAGCCTATCATTGCGATAGCGCTGGGAATAATTCCAAACAATAAGAGTCCGAATATACTTCTGTTGGTAAAGAAATGATATATTTGACTCAGACTGACAACCTTTCCGTTTTGCTCACTCACTATGGTTTCCTGTTTTATAAAGTTTTTTCGTATAAAGAGAAGTATGCTTATAATTAAAAATAATAAAAGGTAGGCCGCAATGAGAAAAACCTCTTGATATCCTATTCTTTCCGATAGCATAGCACCCATGGCTGCGCCGCAGATACTTCCAGCATAAACACCAGCGAATAGTTGAGCAAGCCCCTGAGCTTTACTTTTTTCATCACTGTTGATAATGACAAACCCCTGAGTTGCAATCAATGAAAGGCCGTAGCCGAACCCGACAAGGCCTCTGGAAAGGATGAAATGAAGGGCATCTGGTGCTTTCCATGAATAAATCAGTCCTGCAAAGGCAATCGCAAGTCCCCATAGAAACGGTTCATGCCACCCCCTGCGGTCAATCCATATTCCGCCAAATAAAACGGCAATTCCTGAAGCAAACATCTCCATGGAAATCGGCAGTCCCATTACCATGGTTTTTGAAAGTCCAAAAAGTGGGTCATAGATAGCTTCCATATGAAGTGGAAGAAACGAAATCGACATATCAATGCAGAAGAGAAATAAGAAAGCTACCGGTCTGATCATCTTATAATGAATTTTGTTTTCCAGGGAACGGTCCGTCTGTCTACTAATAAACTGAAATGCCAGAACTATCAATTCACCAAAAAACAGAAAAGAAATAACAATCACTGTAATTGAATCCAGCCCAATTTCAATGAGTTTTTTAGTCAAAGCTTTCTTTAAAAGGTTTGTTGAGATATATCCTTCAATCTGCTCACCCTTCCGCAATTCAAGCCGAAAATTATATTTCGGGTCCGGATTGGTTATTGAAAAAGCAATCTGTTTATTGGTTCCCTGTTTTGTTGCCCAATAGAGAGGTTCACCTTTGGTATCAAAAATTGTGATATCACTTAGTTCTGGTGAATTGGTAATAATTTTTTCCATTTCGACATCTATTTTGACAAGTTTGTTGATATGAATATTTTTATTGAGGAAAAACTCGATGTCTTCTTTTAACATATTTGTGAGCTGGCTTGTCTTTTGTTTGTTTATTTCCAGGTAATAGGTTCGAAAAGAGTAGGTGTTTATTCCTGAAAAGATAATCTGGGCAATGCCAATAACCAAAAACATAATTACCTGAATTTTTAATTTTGGGAATTTGGCATCAAGTCCCTTAGAATTAGAACCACCCGGTATAATAAGACTGAAAATTAGAAACAAAAAAATAACACTACAAAATATAAGAATAGAAATGATTTTAATATTATCTTTTTGAATTTTCTTCTTTATAGATTTGACCTGATTTTGGTTAAAAATAATGACAGCTGTGGCAACCCAGTTTTTCTTCCTGTCCCGAATCGATATATGTGTCACATAGGTGTTCTTGTATTTAATATAGGCAGGTGGTGCAAATGAGTCTTCACTGGTATCTTCGTAATTTATTTTTCCATGTACCGGTAATACAATGCCAACCAGATTCTCATCAGTGCTGAAAAGAATTTTACCATCTGGCAGAACTATTGAGACTGATACATCGGCTGCAGTTGATGTATCAATAATATTGGGTTTATCTTTTTTGGAAACCTTTTTTGTTAAATTATTTTTTGTTTCCAATAAGATTTTTTCCATGCCGATAAATTTTTTAATACTCTTTCCAAAACTTAGGGCACGTTCAAGATTTCGTTTCAAATCCTTACCAACGACGCTGTATTGCGAGGCAATGGATTCTACATAGAATTTTTCAAGCGAATTCAGGGTCAGTATTGCATTGAATCCAAGGGCCAGGATCAGAATGATGACCGTATTTACAATGAGTCTTGACTTCATCGATATGCGTTTTGAATCATTTTTTCCAAGTGTCGGTATGATGCTTTATCCTTTAAAAAACTACCATTCTGCTTTCAGTACAGACCAAAATGCATTTTTTCTCTGTTTTTGGATTAACTCCTTCCCGCAAATCATATACATCTATCAAAGATATGACCCATACAAAAGAGTAATTTACAATTGATTTTTTATAACAGATATTTCTTATTATCACAAATGACGAAACGTTTTTTTAGCGCATCGAATAGTATGCGGTCATGCCCATGAAACCTGCCCATATTTTCCTCCCCGCTGCAAGGTGGTTTATGCAGGGTTTGATGACCCGCCTAAAATGGCGGAAGAAATTGCCAGGCAAGGAGATAGTATGGAATAACAAATGGATTGTTACCGCAAGGTCAGGTATGAAATAAGGACTTTTGTTCAAGCATTGCCGGACAATCTTTGAAAGCAAAAACATTTCAAACATCCTTGTAATTAGTGATTGATGATCATACATTAAATAATATTTCTGGCTTTTATATTACAGGGAAAGGGAGCGAGGGTGAATTTGGGTTGGAATGCGCTTGTTTTTTAGACCCAACTTTGATAGTTGTTTATTTAGATTTTGGGAGTAATAATCTTCTAAAAGTTCAGTACTTGAGTTCAAGTGTTCTTAATGGTAAAGCATAGAGTTAGGTGAACCTATGAAAAAACAGATCCTTCGAACTATCCCGGCTTTCTTATTATTTGTATTTTTGTCTCAAGGACAAATTGTCCGCGCAGATACCGAAAAGTATACTTGGCAGAATTTTTCCGATACCTTTGAATTCTACGATGAAACCAAGTGGGCGACTGTTCTCCTTTATTCAAAATCACAAGGTATTGTTTCTGTGAAGGATGAGAAACTTGTCCTGGAAGCACCGAATTATGAGCCCTGTGAAATTGAAATATATGCTTTATTCACGTTTGAGGGAGATTTTGATATCCAGTCTGACTACAGTATTCAATATACCCCCGGAGAGGAAAAATGCCGTTTCAATGCGGGTATTGTCATGCAGACCCTTGGAGATGAAACAAGCTATAAAACCTATGCAGCTGTGAACCCTGGGAAAAAACCTTTTTCAAGAACCCGGGTAGATTTAGAGGGTGAAAACAACATTGAGAAATACAAAGGAGCCTTTATAGACCAGGATGGCAGCTTTAGGATAGTTAAAGAAAACAATATCATTTCTTCCTATAAAAAAGATGAAGGAAAATGGCGACTTATCTATCAGTTCAAAAAACCTTCTTTGGAAAAACTTCGAATGCGGTTTAAACTACAGACAGGTGACAGTCAAGGACCTGAAAACGAAGCCTGCCCGACTATTATAACATTTGATAACTTTAAAATCAATTCATCCAGCAGTCCCAAATCCACCGCCTAATTTTTTATAGACCCCTCCAAAGGTAAAATCGGGGAATTTTTTTCTTGGTGGGGCCGATTCCGGTGCAGTTTTCCTTTTTTTGAGTTCAGAACCTTGAGATGCCCTTCGATGGGGCTGTTTTTA
>NZ_JAUWQB010000075.1 GCF_030611305.1 Desulfobacula sp.
ATTCTGAAAATAGCAGCCTCCTTATTTTATATCTCCAACTCACAACTCATATCTCACCACTTTTATTTAAACGACGCTGCAATAACTCATGTCATCCACAGGGTTGTTATGATTTGCTCTCACCTTATGGCAAATATCCAGGTTGTATATGGGCACCATTGACTTATCATCATCTTTAAAAAAAACAGCCTTGGGATTTGCCGGACACATACTGACACAGACCCCGCATCGAACACATTTTTCTGCCTCAATGTAAGGTTTTGATACAAACCGATTATTCATAAAACCTGAAAAGAAACCAGGGTTAAAAGATTTTATAGGTTTTCGATTAATTTTAAAATCATCAGTAAAAAAACTGTCAAATTCATCACCAAGCAGTTCTATATCCTCTTTCAAAAATGACCCTATGCCGGCTTGCATGCCATATCTTGTTGTTGGAACATATTTGGGATTGAGTTTTATTAATCGGCAAACCGTTGCATCCAGAGCAACTGGATCAGAAGAGAAAAGAAGTATACTCATTTTTTTTGGAGTCCCACCTCTTGGCCCGTTCCCCTCCATGCCATAGATGCCATCCATAATATAAAGCCGCGGCCTGACAAATTTATTCAAATCAACAAGCATTTTTGCAAAATCATCAGCACCTGGTAATTTTAAATGAAATTCTCCTTTAAGTACCCCGGGAATACAGCCAAACTGATTTTTAATCGCACCTGTAAATCTCTCTAATCCATGGGTTTTTAATTTCGGAAGACTGATGACAGCATCATTATCAAATACGGCTTTTGCAATTGTGAATTTTCTGTTTTGAAGACCTTTATCAAAAAATACATCAATTCCGGTCTTAAAATCTGCCAATTTAATATTAAATTCATCTGCAACCTGAGTTAACCCCGCTTTTTTTGCGGCCTTTAAAGTTTTACCTATTGCGGGTGAATCACCATAGGTAACATTTGCTCCGGCATTTATTAACATTTCTGTAACGGCTTTAAAAACAGCCGGATTTGTTGTAACACACTTTTCCGGAGCGTCACCCATGAGGATATTGGGTTTTAATAAAATATTTTCGCCTTTTTTAACAAACAGGGAAATACCGCCCAAAAGTGAAATACCTCTCTCAATAGAACTTTTCACAGTATCGTATTCATATGATTCACATCTTACAAGAGCAACTTTTGACATAGAGCACCTTTTATTTTCTTCTGGATCTTTTATTACATGACTTTTGAAAATGTAAATAAAAATAATTATTGATATCAGGTTATGTGTAGATAGGAAAATACTTTTTCCAATAAAAGTTGCGGTTGAATTTTTATCTCAATCTGTAAAAAGCAAGAGATTCATTAATTTCCTTGACTTGAAAAAAAATATATGGTTTATCTGACTTTCAAAGGGAGAAACAGATGAATTTTTGCTTAACAGACAGACTTTATTTTTATTTTAGGTATTTTTTTTATACCGGTCTGCCTGTTTTGCGATAGAGTTTATTTTTAAACAAAAGCCGCGGGCAGCAAAAGCCTGCGGCTTTTTTGTTTTTAGTTGCCGGCTTTTGGATAAAACCTGCAAAGGAAAAGGCCATGAAACAGACCTATGATGTAAATGTAAAAGAGTTCAAACCCCTTATTTCACCGGCATCCATTAAAGAAGAGCTTCCGGTAACAGATGATGTTGCAAAAACCGTTATTAACGGACGCCGTGAAGTTGAAAACATTTTACAAAAAAAAGATGACCGGGTCCTTGTGATTGCAGGACCCTGCTCAATCCATGACACGGATGCCGCCCTTGAATATGCCCAAAAAATGAAACGATTAAGGGATGTGGTTAAAGAAAAAATTAATCTGATTATGAGGGTTTATTTTGAAAAACCCAGAACAACCGTTGGATGGAAAGGGTTGATCAATGATCCTTTTCTTGATGCTTCTTATGATATGGATGAAGGGTTGAGAAAAGCCAGATCCCTGTTGATAGACATCAACCGAATGGGGCTTCCCACTGCCACAGAAATTCTTGATCCCATCACACCCCAGTATATTGCCGGCCTTTTAACCTGGGTGGCCATTGGTGCCAGGACAACGGAATCCCAGACCCATCGTGAAATGGCCAGCGGTCTTTCCATGCCGGTGGGATTTAAAAACTGCACGGATGGAAGCATTGAATCAGCCATCAATGCCATGACAGCGGCAGGCGCACCCCAGCATTTTCTCGGAATCGACCCGCAAGGATATTCTTCAGTGGTCAGCACAAAGGGAAATCCTTTCGGCCATATTGTTCTTCGAGGTGGTCCCCACCCGAATTACGATCCAGTTTCCGTGGAAAAAGTCCAGAAAAGACTTAAAACAAAAAACCTTCTGGATGCCGTGATGATAGACTGCTCCCATGATAACTCGGGACAAAAACACAAAGGGCAGTCCTTTGTATTTAAAAGTGTGCTGGATCAACGGCTTGACGGTAATACCAGTATTATTGGATTAATGCTTGAAAGCAACCTGTTTGAAGGCAACCAGAAATGCAATGGGGATTGCAAAACGCTTAAATACGGCATCTCCATTACCGATGAATGCATCTCCTGGGAAACCACTGAGAGTCTGATCCGTTGCTCCTATGACAGATTATAAAAATGACAGATGATACCGATGAAACCATCTTCGTTTGAAAAAAGAGTAAAAAGAAGAATTACCGGCAGGGACCATCTTTTTTTTGCTGTGTGTTCACCCGGATTAAAAAAAATCTGCCAAAATGAAATGCTTGCGTTGGGATTCCCTGAAGGTAATTTGAAGGCCATTCAGGGGGGTATTGAATTTAAAAGCAAACCGGCGGCGTGCATGGCGTTCAATCTTAATTTAAGAAGCCCTTCAAGAATTTTAATGCGGATCAGCCAGTTTAAGGCAGACTCTTTTGAAAAACTTGAGAAAAAAATGAACGCCATTGACTGGATACTCTATCTGCCGCAAAATTGTTCACTCAAGTTTAGTGTCACAACCAAAAAATCAAGGTTATACCATTCCGATGCCATTGCACAGCGGTGTGAAAAAATTATTTTAAATCAATTAAGTTCGGGCGGTGCGTTTACTTCACCTGGTAAAAACAAATCAAATCAGACGATTTATATCAGGGCTCAACAAAATAATTTTACTATCTCACAGGACACCACGGGAACACTTTTATTTAAACGAGGCGTCAAAGAGAAGGTAAGCAAAGCGCCGTTAAGAGAAAATCTGGCCTTTGCCATGCTTTTCTGGGCCGGTTTTTCAAAAGAAGACATATTGATTGATCCCATGTGCGGGTCAGGCACTTTTTCTCTTGAAGCTGCCATGATGAAAACCAATCTTCCGCCAGGATTTTTCAGATCCTTTGCATTTGAAAACTGGCCGGGATTCAGCCGGAAGGCATATGCTTATCTGAAAAAACAGGCCCAGGAAAAATTTCTTGCCTTTTCAGAAAAAGAAATTTTTGCATCTGATATCGATGATATAGCCTTAACTGCCCTGGAACAAAATATTTCAAACCATGACTTCACCCGTATCATAGACGTCTGTCAAAAAGACTTTTTTTCCATCTATCCTTCCAGGATATCCCCTGGGAAAAAAGGGGTGGTGATGTTAAATCCACCTTATGGTAAAAGGCTCGGGAGAAATAGCGAGCCCCGGTCCTTTTACCGTGAGATTGGGAAAAAACTGACGGCTGATTTTAAAGGGTGGCGTGCGGGTATTATTCTTCCATCAAGAGTATGCAACTCCTATCTTGGACTCAAGCTTGAGTTAAAGCCCATTTTTCACGGTGGCCTTGATATTTTTGCCGGTATCGGAATGATCTGATAGCAGGATAAAAGGACTTCATATTCTATAAACTGCATGTTAAAGATATACAATATTAATCAAAAGAATAGGTTTCACGCAGATTTTATTCATTAAAAAATTGAACATAAAAGGAGAAATGAAATGAAAAGCCTTAAGTCGGTTCTGTTTTCTATAATGATCGTGTTTGTAATGAGTTTATCAACTATTGTCTTTGCTGACAGTTATTCAGATACCATCAATGTATTTAAAAAGTCTGATGCAACAAAGTCATTCTTTAAAAACTGCTATGGATATGCGATTTTCCCAACCGTGGGAAAAGGCGGTATCGGTATTGGCGGTGCCTATGGAAAAGGCAAGGTATATAAAAAAGGTAATGTCACCGGGACCGTTTCTCTGGCAAAACTCAGCATTGGTTTCCAACTGGGAGGCCAGGCATTTTCAGAAATTATATTTTTCCAGGACAAACGGTCCTATACTGAATTCACCAGCGGTAGCTTTGAATTTGATGCCTCTGCATCTGCTGTGGCCATTACTGCCGGAGTACAGGCAAAAGCAGGAACAGAAGGTGTGACAGCCAGTGCAAGTGCCGGTCCTGCAACAGGAGACCATGCAGACATAAATTATTCAAAGGGAATGGCGGTTTTTGTCCACACAAAAGGCGGTTTGATGTATGAAGCCACCATTGGTGGTCAAAAATTCAGTTTTACACCCAAATAAAGTAATTAAGAGAAACAAACAGCAAAAGGAAGAAAGGGATAGTTATGCAAAAAGGGTTTAAATATATCGCGGGTTTATCTATCCTGTTTTTATTTTTTGCAGACCACACCCTGGCAAAGGAGGATGTTGGCAATCGTATTTATGCATCGCTTTTAAAAAAGCATGTCACAAAGAAACACGTTAACTATGACGGATTTAAAAAAGATGAGAAACTGCTGGATGAGTATCTGGCCATCTTGAGCCACACCGATGCCAAATCCCTTTCAAAAAACAATCGGTTTGCATTTTATATCAACGCCTATAATGCATTCACCATAAAACTTGTATTGACAAAGTATCCAGATATTAATTCCATCAAAGAGATCGGCGGTTTTTTTTCCAATCCCTGGAACAAAAAATTCATTTTGCTGCAAAAAAAAACCGTATCCCTTGATTATATCGAGCATAAAATCATTCGGCCAAAGTTCAAGGATCCCCGGGTTCATTTTGCCATAAACTGTGCATCTAAAAGCTGTCCGCCGCTTCGGGATGAGCCCTATAAAGGCGAAACCCTGGAAAATCAGCTAAATGACCAGACAAGAGAATTTATCAATGATAAAAAAAATAATTTTATCAAAGGAGACACTCTTTTTGTCAGCAAAATTTTCAAATGGTTTGAAGCGGATTTTTCCGATAACTCACTTATGTTTATTAAACGGTATGCATCTAAAGAGTTGAAAGAAAAGCTTAATTCAGCAGGAAACAATATGAAGATCGCTTACCTGTATTATGACTGGTCATTGAACCGGTAAGGCCGATTTATCCAACTATTTTCCCAAACCGTTTTAATATCCTAAGTGCAATGGGAGTGGGTTCTATTTTATTCAGAATTTCGGATAAGATAAGCCCTGATTCCTTGATCTCGGCTTCCATATTTTCTGCATAGGCAGCCATGATCCTGTTATCATATTCCGGGTGAAACTGGACCCCCCAGGCGGATGGACCGATCCTGAAGGCATGGTTGGGTTCAAATAAGTTTTTGGCTATACGGATAGCATTATACGGAAGCTTAGCAACCGTTTGAGAATGACAGACATGGGCTGTAAACGTTTTCGGCAATCCTTTGAAAAGCATATCTGATGTATCTTCCTGCACAAGTTCAATCTCAGCGGTACCGATTTCAATTCCCCGGGCATGGTAATCCACCACCCCACCCATGGCTTTAGCAAGCAGTTGATGTCCATAGCAAATGCCCAGAATGGGTATATTGGAATGGATGACGTCCGGAATCCATTGCTCAATTGCCACACTCCATGAAAAATTGCCGGTCACCATGGCATGGGAGCCTGCAATCACCACACCATTACATGTTTCAATGGCCGGTAACGCTTCCCCGTTTGGGACATCCACCACCCGGACATTTTCTTTGCCGACACTTAAACCTTGAGAAATCCAGTCTTCAAAATCTCCCAACTGCTCTGCAATAGCTGGAAAGGTGTCGCCAGTTTTTAGGATAACGATCTTTTTCATACACGGCTCAATCGGTTAATGAAATTCAACTCATCACCTCATGGATGATGATATCTTCAATAGCTTCAATTTTTCCAAGATGCCGGGTCAACTTGAATTCAACATGTTGATAGGTTAATTGAACCTTTTTTATCAGTTCGGGCATATCAACAAGAGTATGGCTGCCGCTGCCGATGAAAAACGGAAATATGACAATCTTTGTTGCACCCTTTTGCACAAGCTCATCAATTCTCATTTCAAGGAGAGGATCGGCAAATTGCAAAAAAGCATACTCAACCTTTTCAAATGATCCTTTTGCTTTTTCAAGCACTCTTGCTGCAAGTGATGCAACTTCCAGGTTGGATTCTTTTTTTCTGCTGCCATGGGCAGCAATAATCAATGCTTTCACACTTTTCTCCCTGATGTTTTTATGGGCTCACCTTTGTTTTGTGCGTTCTTGACAATTAAAAATAACAATGGTTTCTTGTTTTGCAACCATACAACTACCCGTATCCGGATCCGAATTCCCTGGCACCGCCTTTGCCAACCACCTTTATGGCAGCTTCCCCCTGGACCGGACAGATATGCTCGCAGATACCGCATCCAATGCAAAGTTCTTCCACCACATAGGGCTGTTTTAATAAAACAGAATTTCCAAAGACATCCCGAATTTTAATTTCATTAAACTTAATGGCTTTATCATGGGTTGGGCAATGTTCTTCGCACACGATACAAGATTTTTTCTCTGTATAGACCATGCACTTATTTTTATCAAAATATGCCCTCCCGATGACAAAAGCATGCTTTTGCTTTACATTCAGTCGGCCCAAAGCACCCGTGGGACAAACCTGGGAACAGAGCGTGCAATTGAATTCACAATACCCCAGCCTCGGAACCAGTTTTGGCGTAAACATGCCTTCAAAGCCCTTCTCCAAAAACAACGGCTGCAGTGCATTATTAATGCAGACCTTCATACATTCTCCACACCGCACACAGGATGCCAAAAAATCTGTTTCATCCAAAGCACCGGGCGGCCGGATCAAATCATCATCCGGCGTCTTAGATATCGCGTTGGTCCTGCAAAGAACCGGCAGGGCCAGGCCGGTAAGCCCGGCGACGATCAATTGCCGTCTATTGATGTTTACAGACGATTTGTTTTTCGGGATGGAAAATTTAAACGTGGTGATATTGTCTGGACAAAACTCGAGGCAGTCCATGCAGAGGCTGCACTCTTCAAACATGAAGTAATGCTCTTTGTCAAAGGCGTTCATCCGGCACTCTGATTCACACAGCTCACAATTTTTACAGGCTTTGACAGGAATCCTTTTGAAAATGGACAGTCTTGAAATAAGCGCTAAAAGTCCCCCCAAAGGACACAGGTTCCGGCACCAGAAGCGTTTACCAAAAAATTCCATTATAAAAATAAGGACCAGTAAAAAAAATGATAAAAACGATAGATAAAAAAAGCTTTGCTTAAAAGGAAGGACAAAGGTCTTAAGCACTTCATATGCCGGTTCAGTTATATTTGAAAATGCGGCAGGGCCCCTGGTATAGACTGAATCAAAAAACAGGGAAACAAGATAATTTATTATGGGGTCGATACTGAAAACCATTCCTCTGACAAGGAGTGAAAAAGGATCCACAAATCCCAGGAGCTGCACCCCGAAGGCAGAAGAAATCAATATGATAATAAGAATAACATATTTTAAATATGGCAGACGAACACTGGCTTTCCCGGATTTGATAAAATGGCCGGAACCGTCGATCAATGTCCCTAATGGACAGATCCAGGAACAAAAACACCTGCCAAACAAAAGGGTCAACCCGATAATGATAAAAGACGGCCAAAGCAGTGTGACAAAAGTTTTTTTGGCTAAAGTTATAGTGGCCAGTACCAGAGGATCAAGCCTGAATAAAATATTGACGGCATAGGGGATGGTATCACTGCCGGTATAATCGGTCTGCCTGAATAAAAATAAAAATATCACCAGGCAGATAAGCTGGGATAATCGGCGCACCTGCTTTAAATAAGGTTTTATCTTCATAAAAATCAGGCTTTAAGATAGCGGATATTGCATTTGCCCAGGTCCATCTGTCCCAATCCTCTTTTATAGGCCTCAACCGTGGACTTAATCTGATGGGGTTTCAATCCGAAAAGGGTGGTAGCATATGCATCTGCTGCCACAGGGTCCAGAGACCCGATAATGGTATTAAGTATCTTTACATCATCTAAGTCCCCGCCCTGTGGACCATTCCTTACAATCACCCGGGTGGCATCCACAATGGTAAGCTCAGGTTTGATGACCATGTTCAAATCTGCAAGCTTTGCTCCAAGCTTATAATGAATTTTGCCCCGCCAGCCACCGATAACGCCCATGACATTTTTAAGCCCGATGCTCAACCGGGACAGGCTGTGGTGCTTAGCCACCGGCACATTGATATAGCAATCCGCTTCAAGGGCATCTTTATAAAAAGACCATTCCCTTAATACTTTTCCTTTTTTAATGTTTACCGGTACAAACTTTCTATCATCAATATACTCAAGCCGGAGTCGTTTATCCCGGATCTCTTTTATTGCTGACTTTATGCCGCTATTGTTATAGCACCTGCGCTCTTCATTACAGGTCCTGTCAAAAACAAATACTTTTGATGCTCCGGCATCAAGACAAAGCTTTGCAAGCTCGGCCACAATCAACGGATGGGTATTCGCCCCCTGCTCAACATTTCTGTCCCACCCGATATTGGGTTTAATCACAACTTTGTCACCGTTTTTTACAAACGTCTGCATCCCGCCCAGGGAATGAACAACTTGTCGCACCAGACCGGGATAATCCTCCCCTTTTGCCACTAGAATATCCGGTTTTATCAAAGGGGAACCAAACAATTTCGGGGTAAAATTAAACACAGGAGGGGTAATGATGATACCGGCAGACCACAATGAAACCTGTTTTAAAAATTTTCGCCTGTCCATTTTCCCCCTTTGTATGCTCAGCTAAACCTTAAAAATATGAATTGCCTGTTTTAAATCTGATTTAATTGTGCCAAGCCCTATTCTTTCAATCATTCGGCCCATACGCTCACGTTTTGAATGTTCCTTGTAGTAATCCATCACCTTTGCCACCAAGGCCCTGGCATCTTTAAAAGAAAGATCTTCTGCCAAAATATCAGCAAGCCTTGGCCTTGCTGAACCATTACCGCCAATCATAATTGTCCATCCATCCTTTGTACCATAAAGGGAAATGTCTTTAATACAATTTTCAGCACATTGAATTTTACAGCCGCTGACACCCATTTTCATTTTACTCGGAAGAACCATCCCATGGTAGGCCTCATCCAGTTCCATTCCCATTTTAAGGCTGTCCTGTTTTGCCAGCCGGCAATAGGTTGTCCCGGGACAGACCTTAATACTTCTGACACAAAGCCCTGTTGCATGACCGGTATCCATGCCAAGATCCTCCCAGATCTCATCTACCTGATCTTCCCTGATGCCGATAAGGGCGATTCTTGCCGCACTGGTAATCTTTAAGTCTGATACATTATGCTTTTGGGCCACATCTGCCAGTTTTCTGAGCTGCTCCGGTTTTACAATCCCGCAGGGGATATGCGGAGCAATGGCATATGTTTCATTTTCCCTGCCTCTTTGACGAATAACCCCTTTTTCACCATCTTTGAGCATTCCCGACTCCTGTTTCTATTTCTTCCTTCCAGTTAATGATACAAAAATCAACCTTAATCCATATTCATACCATGCCATTATCCATAAACCCCATGAGTGTTTTTTATTATTCACTTCCCTATATGTCAAGGAAATCAGGGAATTTACAAACCAACACCTAAATATAGTATTTATATTCTTTTTAATGGCTGCGGACCAGGTATTGTTCTTAAAAAATGGAGGGCTTATTAAATAAACATGGCTTTTGTGTTCATTTCTATTTAAACTCCCAAAAGCCAGACTCGGTTGGAATGATGATTTTGCAGGAGATGGATATGATTAAAATATTGATGGTTGGAATAGGAGGTTTCGCAGGATCTATCTGCCGATATATCATCAGTGATTTATCCCACAGACTGTTTAATGATCCCTTCTTCCCCTACGGGACCATAACGGTCAATGTAATCGGGTGTCTTTTCATCGGCATATTAGGCGGATTATCTGAAACAAGACAAATATTTACCCCTGAAATTCGCGCATTGATTCTCATCGGATTCCTGGGAGGATTTACAACTTTTTCAACGTTTGGATATGAAATATTCACGGTTGCCCGGGATGGACAGTTTGTTGCAGCGTTAACAAACCTCATGCTTCACCTTATCCTTGGTTTCGGTTCTGTCTGGCTTGGATTTTCCATGTCTAAACTATTATAAAGGAGGTTGAATTTATGGTTCTTCCGGAAAAAGGGCATTTGCTCAGAATCTTCATCGGTGAGAGTGACAAAAAAGACGGAGCTCCTCTATATGAATGGATTGTGAAAAAAGCAAGGGAACACGGATTGGCCGGGGCAACGGTTACTCGTGGTGTATTAGGTTTTGGAGCACATTCAATGATTCATACCGCAAAAATTTTAAGACTTTCAGAAGATATGCCCATGGTCATAGAGATTGTCGATACCCTGAAAAAAATCGATGATTTTATGCCGATCATTGATCACACCATTACAGAGGGACTGGCCACCGTAGAAGAAGTAAACATACGGTTCTACCGGACAAGTTAGCTATATTTTTGATAGCTTCTTGAAATGATTTGCTGGCAGCTGTATAAAAGCCCAGCAAATAACTTACCTTACAGGACACGATATATGAATAATTCAAACAGGCAAGCACATCTTTTCCCAACCCGGGTTTATTATGAAGACACAGACCACTCAGGGGTTGTCTACCATGCCAATTATTTAAAATTCTTTGAACGGGCAAGAGAAGATATCATTGGTATTGACGTGCTTGCTGACATGTGGCATGAGCAGGAAATCGGTTTTGCCGTTTATAAAATAACCTTAGGTTACCACGACGGAGCAGTTTTCGGGGATCTTCTCGATATTAAAACAACATGGGAAAAAGAAGGGGATTACAGGGTCATCTTTTTTCATGAAGCCTGGCGGCCGGACGCAGCAAAGCCGGCCGTTACCTGCACGTTGGAACTTGTCTGCCTGGGGCCGAATAAAAAATTGATGCCGATCCCAGATCTTAATTTTTTAATGGATACCTAAATCCTTTTGCATCTGTGATGGTAATACTGATCACCTTACCGCCGTCCAGGCGATGGGTTGCACAGGAAATTCAGGGGTCATAGGCCCGGACCGCCATCTCGATCTTATTGAGTATAACGTCATCATAAACCCCGTTTTTAATTAGATCCCTTGCTGCTCTATCCACGCTAAGGTTGATAGGAGCAAGGTTGTGGGTAGTGCCCACGATGAGATTCACCCGGGTAATGAGACCATTTTCATCTGTCGAATAATCATGAATAAGGGTTCCCCTAGGTGCCTCAACACATCCGACACCCCTTCCTGCACAGGGTTCGACCTTGGCCCGGATTTCAGGGCTGATGATCCTGGGATCTTTCAAGATTTCAATTGCCCTTTCACAGGTGTAGACCTCCTCAATCAGTCTTGCATAATGATAGAGAAGAGTGGATTGTGCAGGGCGGCCATACAGATCACGGAACTCTTCAAGTTCTGCCTGGGCTCTTGGTGTGGCAATCCGGTCGGCCACATTGATCCTTGCAAGCGTGTTTGATCTATAAATGCCTTTTGGAGCATCAAGATCCATTGAAAATCCTTCTCCCCAGGATTTTGCATAGGGAAACTTCCCATATGAGAACGGAATCACCTTTTCCGCCAGATGATCCAGATACTCATCCGGGTGAAACCCCTTGCAGCTTCCGTCGGGTTTCATTAACCGGATATTACCGTCATACAGGTTCATAGCACCTTTATTGTCCACCATCCCGATGAAACCCGTGGTAATGTCTCCAAGACCGTGGTGAAATTCTCCAAATTTTGGAAAAACCTCTTTTTTGGCATATTCCAGGGCAAAAAGGGCAAAATCCAAAAGTTCCGTCAAATTATCAAGAAATATTTTGCGGTCCTCTGTTGAAAGCGGTTTTACAAAACCGCCCGGCACACCGGCAACCGGATGAATGGTTTTTTTGGAAAATCTATCCAGAACCATTTTAGCCTTATGCCGCATCTTGATCACATTCTGTGCAAGTTCTGGGTTTGCCTTCACAAGCCCCATAATGTTACGAACACTGTAATCATACTCAGGGCCCAGAAAAAAATCAGCCCCGGCAAGAAAGAAAAAATGAAGCAGCTTGTCCTCTATATGGGCAATAGTCAGCATCAGTTCCCTTAAAAAATTTCCGGCAGGTGGGGGAGTTACCTTAAAACATGCATCCACGGCCTTGTTGGAAGCAATATGATGCATCCAGGGGCAAATCCCACAAATTCGACTTACTATCCTTGGAAGTTCCTCTGCCGGCTTGCCTTCAACAAATTTTTCAAACCCTCTCAGGGATTTAAACGCTACTTTTGTCTCCTTAACATTACCCTGATCATCTAACTGGATATGGATCGAAGCATGTCCTTCTATGCGGGTGATGGGTTGAATATTTATTACTTTTCCCATATTATTCTGATTCCTTTATCCTGGGTAAAGGGCGTAACAGCCCGTGTCCCCCGGAAAACCTAAGCATTGACAATGTTTCCGGCAAAGAGGAAATATCAATGTCGTTGGATGCCAAGGCATTCAGCATGGCCAGCCGCTGGTTGCCTTCCTTTTTTACTGGGCCGTAACATCCCCGGCAGGGCACCTGGGCCATAATACACCGTGCCTGGTCTGTATCTCCTCCGCATCCATCCCTGGTCACAGGTCCCATGCAGAGAAATCCCTGTTCCAGGAAACATTTAAACCCTTCTTTTGTATCATCAAAGACCCTCCATTGTGGCAGTTCCAAAGCCCTTTTCAATGTTTTTACCTGACCTTTGCCATCCCTTGATGCAGGACAATTGTCGCACACTGATTTCTCCGGCAGCGAAAAGGACTCTTTCTTCTCAATTGATTGAAGAGCCCTGAAAATATGATCTGGATGAGGCGGACAGCCTGGAAGACAGACATCCACACGGATGTGTTCATCAAGGGCATAACAGACGTCCATCAACCCTGGGACTGCATCGGATGGTAAACTATCAGCTTTATCCGTCCCCACGGTATTAAAACAATGTCCAAGAAGATCATCACTCTGGTAAGAATTTGCAAGAGCCGGAATTCCCCCGTGGGTTGCACAGGTTCCAAAAGCAATAATAAAATCACAGGAATCTCTCATGGCTTGGGCAAGCTCAAGATTTTCTTTGGTTTTAATATTCCCGCTGATAAGGCCCACATCGGCTTTGGGCAGTTTGACGGTCTGTGGATTATTTTTTCTATCGCAATGTTTGCTGTCCATAAGGAGGGGAAGGTGAACGATGGTGGCAAATTCCAGCAGCGTTAAAAGCCTCTCTCCCATGTCAAGAATGGAAATCTCACATCCTGAACAGGCATTTAAACTCTCTCCTGCTATTTTTATGGGCATGGCATCCTCACAATAGGTTGTTAGTCTGAGCTATTATTATGCAGATTTAGTAATATGCTTACACCTTGACCTGCACTGACTTCGCCTGAAGACTTCTTCTCTTGTACCTGGCTTTCTTCTTCTTTGCCGAAGAAGCTTTTCTGACTTCCTGAAGTGCTCTGCTGGCAAACTCAGGATTGTCCTCTACATTAAATTGCTCAATCCTTTTAAAATTTCGGCTGTCTGCCAGGACAGCCCTGCCAAGGGGGGTTCGGATAATGATGGTAGTCCACCCCTCCTCAGCACCGATCCCGCCAAAGGAAATATCGGCAAACTCTGCTGAATAATCGGAACAATAGTTACAGGCATATCGTTTCATGGATTCCATTTGCTCAAGTTCCACTGTTTTGATATCCCCTGAATTCAGTGTGATAATGAGCTTGTCCTTTAGATTTATCCGGCTGACATCGTCCAATGATATTCCGGCAATATCTGCCAACTGCTGCTGTTCCTTGATCCCAAAAGTAAAATTGCCGGAGCAAAAAAGTCCAAAACAAAATTTTATGGAATCCGATGGTATCAGGTTTAAAACCTGCATCTTTCGAAGGGATTTTATCTGGCAGGGTGTGCCGACCAGTGCTACCCTTTTCAGTCCCTTTTTAATCATGGGGTCAAATTCCTCAATAGTTGAAAATGTCATGTACTGGTCACTGAACCGTTTCAATCCATGAGAAGTATCAAAAAAAAGCCCTGTAGATTCCAATATTTCTTCCCTGGTGGTTGCCAGAAAAGGCTGGCGCTGATATTTGCCCACCGATCTTGTCACAATGGCACCATCAATCCTGTTCCGGTCAAACAGATGAAGAAGAAGCCCCGTAACTGCTCCTCCGTCCGAGGCCCGATCCATTACCTTGACATCAGATGCCCTGACAACAGTGGTCTCGATCACCCTTCCCATGGGCTCGCTCCAGGCTGCCTGACGCTTTGTTTCCTCGTCCAGATCATTAATCTCCGGGCAAATGGAATAACACAGGCCGCACTCAATACATTTCTCCATATCTTGGTAAACAGGCTTTCCTTTTTTATCAATTCCCAAGGCACCATAGTTAAGGGCCGTACAAAAGGTGGCACACCCCCCGCACCTGTAACATAACCCTGGTTTTTGGACTTCCTGTACAAGATTAAAAAATGTTTTCATAGTCTCCTTTCTCAGGGATTAACCTTATGTGGGCCAAGTTTCTGCATTCTCATTGTAAAATCGGTAATCAACTCAGCAAAAACCGATCCCTCAGCCGAGGAAATCCACTTCAGTTCAAACCGGCAGGGGTCGACACCAATATCCCTAAGAATAATGGATATAACTTCTGCCCGGACCACAGCTTTTGTATTTCCTTCAAGATAATGACACTCGCCTGGATGGCAGCCCATGATCATAACACCATCCGCTCCCTGGGAAAACGCTTCCATCACCAGATCGGGATGAACCATGCCTGTGCACATGACCCGTATAGGACGAAGATTTGGAGGATACTGGAGTCTTGCAACACCAGCCAAATCCGCACCGGTATAAGAACACCAATTGCATAAAAAACCTATAATAACCGGTTCAAAACGGGGGGGCATCAGACAGGCTCCCTATCACAGAATATAAAATCTGGATCATATACTTTTAGCTTGATTAAATTGCACAGTTTGCGGACCGCTTCTTTGACCGGCCTGCTCAGGCCTGGTTTAACCATCTGCGGAATATTGTCAATCTGTACGGCATAAATCTCAATATCAATCAGAGACGAATCCTTTAATTCCTTTAGCATATTTGTAGTCGGAAACTGGTGCAGAGAATAATCAGCTTTTTTGTTTTCTGGAATCTGGTCTATATCAATACGAATGACTTCTCCCGGCAAGGCGTTGGAATGTTGAACCGCATCAATCAGAATAAGGTTCTTAGGAATTGGGCTGGAAAGCAGCAAATCAAAAAGTAGCTCCCGGACCGAAGTGCCCGCATCGAGGAGTCCAATATGGTCAGCCAGGATATGTTGCGCCTCAAGAGATTCGATCACAGCCGGACCAAACCCGTCATCTCCAAATAACGAATTTCCACATCCAACCACCAAAATATCTTTATTAAACAAATCCAGGTACATCTTTCATGACTTTTTGACAACAGATCTGAATCTATTGCACAAAAATAATCTCCATTTATTTTCATCATCGTTTTTTTGCCAAACCATCAAGGCAAAACCACTGGTTATCCGAACAAAACTCATTATACATTACAATGGTTAAATCCATCTCGTCAACTAATTGTAATCAAAAAAATCCTTTTCGATTACAAAGAAATAATTGCGCACCAGTGCTTACACAACAGCTTAATTTTAATAATTTTTTAAAAATCCCATTTATTTTATGAATAATCATCACAACTTAATTGACATTATATTTTTTTATTGACAAGGATATCTTTGCATTATACTTATTTTAAATCATATTGGGCACCTTGTAAAGTTGGCATATTTTGCACTGGATATTTGCCATAAGAATCAAATTTTTATACATCTGCCATAAACCCGTTACGATCCAGGTTATC
>NZ_JAUWQB010000038.1 GCF_030611305.1 Desulfobacula sp.
AGGGAGAAACCAAAGTAAGAACCCTCTTAACAGAACACATTATCATCCGCACCGCATGGCTCTATGGCATCAGCCTCATACAATGGCAAAAGAGTTTAGCAACCATGCTCAGTCAAAACCCAACACCCATTAACCCAACAACGACATAACGCAACCCGGACCCTAAGCAATGATGACCCCAGGCAAAATCCTTAAAACGCTGTTTTTGCCCCCAAAAACCAGGCCCTAAGAGCAAAAAACACCCCCAATTGGAACGATTATCCAATAAAGACAACTCCTTATCGGGGTCAGACCCCGTTATGTATCGGGGTCAGACCCCGTTATGCAACACTTGACAAAAACAGAGAACTTGCGGTAGAATTGATAATAATGGAAATATGAAACATGTCCCCTATGACATACGGAGGTCACAATGAATAAATTAGAATTTCTGAAAAACGAAATTGCTAAGTTACCGCCTTCCATGCTTGTTGAAGTGGAAGGATTTGTAAGGAAGAAAAAAAAAGAGATGAAAAGCCGGCAGAAGCCATCTTCGCTTCTTTCAGATTTGGCAGAATGCGCGATTGAGGATGATCTTCCTGTCGATTTAGCGAAGCAGCATGACCATTATCTATATGGAACACCTAAGAAATGAAACACATTGTTTTTCTTGATACAGGCTATCTTATCGCCCTCATAAGGAAAAAGGATCAGTTCCACGGTTATTCCATTTGCTTCCGAGGGAATGTCAAGAGCATTTTCGCTATTTAAGCGCCGCAAAGACAAGACATGGGGAATGGTTGATTGCTATTCATTCGTAGTTATGAAAAAAAGGCGAGTAAGGTATGCCTTGACCTTTGATGAACATTTTCGACAAGCAGGTTTCGATACCCCTTTGATAGGTTAGTCCCAGGCAAAACCCTTAAAACGCACTTTTTGACCCCAAAAAGCAGACCCTAAGAGGAAAAAAGCACAAAGACCCCCACAACTACAGATGATAAATATTGAAAAAATAATAGAAAGTAGAGAAGGTAAAACTCTTGAATTTAAAAGAGATATCTCGTCTCTTAAATCAATAATGAAAACAATGGTAGCCTTTGCCAACACGGCAGGTGGCATTCTGATAATTGGCCGTGAAGACGATGGAACAATAAGGGGAGTCAGTGATGCTCTTCAGGTAGAGGAGCGTCTTTCCAATGCAATAGCAGATAGCATCGCGCCTGCAATGATGCCGGAAATAGAGATATTCTCGATTAAGGGCAGGCAGTTGGTTTTGTTAAAAATAGCACATTGGAGGGGTCCTTTTTATCTCAAAAGCGAAGGTTCTGAACAGGGTGTCTATATTCGGTTAGGGTCAACTAACAGGAAAGCCGGCCCGGAAATCCTGGCAGAGCTGAATCGTTTTATTCTGGGTGTTTCATTTGACCAAATGCCCTGTGGTGAAACCGATGAAAACAATCTGGAACTAAAACAAGTTCAATCTGTATTTCAATCAGTTAATAAACCCATTGACAAAGAAAAACTTGAAACCCTTGGTCTTATTGTTTCATATGCCGGGAAAAAAGTGCTTTCCAATGGGGGCGTCATACTCTTTGCCCGGGAAAAATACCGAAATCAATACTTTCCTGATGCCCGTGTTAGTTGCGCAAGATTCAGAGGTACAGACAAATCAGATTTTATAGACAGACTCGATATAGAAGGCAGTATCCTTGATGCAATTGATTCTGTCCCCAAATTTATAATGCGCAACACCCGTCTTTATTCCAAAATTGAAACTTTTAGAAGAGAAGATATTCCGGCCTATTCTGAACTCGCAGTACGTGAAGTCCTTGTTAATGCACTGAGCCATACGGATTATTCCTTAACAGGCATGCGAATTCTGGTTTCCATATATTCAGATCGTATGGAAATACAAAATCCGGGAATGTTACCTTTTGGTATGACAATGGAGGATTTTAAGGCAGGAGTGAGTAAGGTCAGAAACAGGGTGATTGCACGTGTGTTCAGAGAATTGGGATTAATGGAGGAATGGGGGAGCGGATACAAGCGGATTATTAATTCATGCAGATCAGGAGGATATCCGGAACCTGAATGGATAGAATTGGGATCAGTGATGCGGGTGGTCTTTTATCCTCATCCGGAAGCTGCTGAAGAACGGATAGATAATGTCCCTGTAAATGTCCCTGTAAATGTCCCTGTAAATGTCCCTGTAAATCAAAGACAGCAATGGTTTATTAATCGGATTCAAAGAAATGTCATGGTATCGGCCAGGGATATTGCAGGTCACTGGAAGGTGTCAGAAAAGACAGCTAAACGAGATATCACAGATTTAAAGCAAAAAAAAGTGATTGCTTTTTCAGGCGCTGCAAAAAATGGTTCCTATTACTTGTTGAGTGCCGAGTGACTGGGCAAAATCCTTAAAACCCACTTTTTGACCCCAAAAAGCAGGCCCTAAGAGGAAAAAACACACTCAATTGCAACGATTCTCACATAAAAACAAACACTTATTGGGGTCAGACCCCACTATAAAAACACGAAGGCCTGCGGTTAAAACCATACCATTGCCCTGCAGGCAAGCTCACCATTGGGGTCGGCAGAAATCTTGAGGACAAAGGTATCACTGAAGAAGAAGCCGTGATGCTGCTTGAAAATGATATTCAGGAGTGTCTTGAAGACCTGGAAACAATCTTCCAGGCCTTTGATCTGCTGCCGGAAACAGTACAACAGGTTCTTGTGGATATGCGGTTTAATCTGGGTTCCAAAGGCTTCCGGGCTTTTAAGAAAATGATTAACGCCGTCAAAAATCTGGATTTTAACCAGGCTGCTCTGGAGATGAAGGATTCCCAGTGGTATTCCCAGGTGGGCCAAAGAGCCGAAATCCTCATGACAATGATGAAAGAAACCCAACACCCGAAATCAAGTACCAAATAACGACAACAACGCAAGTCTGACCCCAAAAATGACCCCAAAAAAGGATAACCATGTTTAAAAAAATAACAGACAGAAAAATAAAAGTTGCTCTTATCGGCTGCGGTCGGATTTCAAAAAATCATTTTGATTCCATTGAAAAACATGCGGACAATGTGGAACTGGTTGCAGTATGCGAAATTGACAGGCCTTTGCTTGCTGAGATGGAAAAAACATATAATGTGCCTGCTTTTCATAACTATGACGACCTTCTGGCCGAGTCTGATGCTGATCTGATTATCCTGTGTACTCCCAGTGGGATGCACCCGGCCCAGACCATTGCGGCTGCCAAAGCCGGTAAACATGTAATGACAGAAAAACCCATGGCCACCCGCTGGAAAGATGGCATGGATATGGTCAGGGCCTGTGATGAAGCCAGGGTAAGGCTTTTTGTGGTCAAACAGAACCGGCGTAATGCTACGTTGCAGCTTCTTAAACGTGCTGTCAATGAAAAAAGATTTGGCCGCATCTACATGGTGCATCTTAACGTTTTCTGGACTCGTCCCCAGGCCTACTACGACCAGGGCGCATGGCGCGGTACATGGGAACTTGACGGAGGTGCTTTCATGAACCAGTCTTCTCATTATGTGGATCTGCTGGAGTGGCTGATCGGACCCATTGCTGATGTTCAGGCCATGACCGGAACACTGGCCAGGGATATTGAGGTGGAGGATACCGGTGTTTTAAATGTTCGCTGGCGCAACGGCGCCCTTGGTTCAATGGCTGTAACCATGATGGCTTATCCTAAAAACTACGAAGGCTCCATAACGATTCTCGGTGAAAAAGGTACCGTTAGGATCGGCGGTGTGGCCGTGAACGATATTCAGACCTGGGAGTTTGAAGAAGAGAAGGATTATGATATCCAGGTCAAGGAAGCCAATTATCAGACCACATCTGTTTACGGTTTTGGTCATCCTCTGTATTATAAAAATGTGATTGACGTGATGCGCGGTGAAGCTGAACCTGAAACTGACGGCAGAGAAGGGTTGAAGAGCCTGGAAGTTTTGATTGCGGCTTATCTTTCTGCCAGAGATGGTAAAACAGTCTCACTGCCTCTGGAGTATTAATAATGAACTATCAGGTTCATCCCACAGCTATTATCGACTCCGGCGCCCGTATCGGACAGGATTCCCGCATCTGGCACTGGGTACACATCTGCTCCGGTGCCCGGATTGGCCGGAACTGCTCTTTTGGTCAGAATGTTTTTGTCGGGAACAAGGTGATTGTCGGCAATAATGTCAAGATTCAGAACAATGTCTCGGTTTATGATAATGTTACCCTGGAAGATGACGTATTTTGTGGGCCGTCCATGGTTTTTACCAATGTATATAACCCCCGTTCTGCTGTTTCCCGCAAAGATGAATACCGAAATACTCTGGTCAGGCGGGGTGCTACATTGGGAGCCAACTCTACCATTGTCTGCGGGGTGACAATCGGGGAATATGCTTTTATAGGTGCCGGTGCTGTGATTAACCGGGATGTGCCGGACTTTGCCCTCATGGCTGGCGTACCTGCCAGACAGGTTGGGTGGATGAGCAAGTTTGGAGAACAATTGGATCTGCCCATTGAAGGACAAGGTGTGGCAGTCTGTCCCCATACCGGGGATAGGTACCGGCTTGAAAATGGTATTTGCAAACCCGACCTCTCCAGAAATGACATAGTAATCCCCTTTATAGACCTGGCGGCACAGCAGCGAACCATTCGTCCTCAGCTGGAAAAAAATATCAACAAAGTCCTTGCCCATGGCCGTTATATCATGGGTCCGGAAGTGGCGCAGCTGGAAGAGCGGCTGGCAGCTTATGCAGGTGTCAAACACTGTATCGGTGTTGCCAGCGGTTCCGACGCCCTGCAGGTGGCCTTGATGGCACTGGATATCGGTTATGGAGATGAGGTGATCACTACGCCTTTCTCTTTCATTGCCACAGCAGAGATCATTGCACTTCTCGGAGCAGTACCCGTGTTTGTGGATGTGGATTCTCGAACTTATAATATAAATCCCGATCTGATTGAAGCCGCCATTACAAAAAAAACAAAGGCCATCATGCCCGTCAGCCTCTATGGGCAGTGTGCGGATTTTGACCGCATTAATGCCATCGCCGGAAACCATAATCTTCCCGTGATTGAAGACGGTGCCCAGTCATTTGGAGCCGTTTACAAAGGCAGACGCTCCTGTGCCCTTTCCACCATAGGCTGCACCTCATTTTTCCCGTCAAAGCCCCTGGGAGGCTATGGGGACAGTGGTGCCTGCTTTACCGATGATGATAATCTTGCCAAAGTCATGCGTGAAATAAGGGTACATGGTCAGGACCGCCGATATCATCATCCCCGTATCGGATTTAACGGGCGGCTGGATACTCTTCAGGCAGCCATACTCCTGGCAAAGTTTGACATTTTCCCCCAGGAAGTTGAAAAAAGAGCTGATATCGGTAACCGGTACTCTGCCATGGTTCAGGAGCAATGTCTGGATATTGTCACTCCTTTTATTGAAGAAAGGAACAGCTGTGTTTATGCCCAGTACACCATCCAGGTGAAGAACAGGACCCGTGTGCAGGAAAGGCTTAAAGAAAAGGGTATCCCAACCGCAGTTCATTATCCAATACCCCTGCACAAACAGCCGGTTTTTATGGATCAAAACGTCAGCCTGCCCGTATCAGAAGGATTATCCGAAAGGGTGCTCAGTCTGCCCATGCATTCGTTGCTGGATATTGAAACTCAGCAAATTATTGTAAATGCATTAAAGGGAGATATGTAAGTGGATCAAAAACTTATCAAAAAGATAGAAGACAAATCAGCCGTAATCGGCATAGTCGGTCTTGGATATGTCGGACTTCCCCTGGCTCTGCGGTTTACAGAGACAGGTTTTAACGTAATCGGTTTTGACATTGATCCGACCAAGATCAAAATTTTAGAAGCAGGCCAGAGCTATATCAAACATATCCCGTCAGAGCGTGTTAAGCGCGCTGTAACAGAAAAAAACCTGGCGGTTACCACCGATTTTATCCAGGCTAAAACAGCCGATGCCGTGATTATCTGCGTTCCCACCCCCCTGAATACGCACCGTGAACCAGACCTGTCCTTTGTCATAGAAACCACTGAATCGCTGTTGCCTCACCTGCGCGAAGGTCAGGTAGTCAGTCTGGAGAGCACCACCTATCCCGGAACCACCGATGAGGAAATCAAGCCCATAATAGAGCGAAGCGGTCTAATTGTCGGCAAGGATATCTTTCTTGTGTATTCACCTGAAAGAGAAGACCCGGGCAATCCGGAGTTTCATACACAAACAATACCCAAGGTGTGCGGCGGAGTAACCAAAAGCTGTTTGCGTGTGGGAATGGCCCTTTATGGCCAAGTCATTGAGAAAGTTGTTCCGGTCTCCTCCACCCGTGCCGCCGAGATGACAAAACTGCTGGAAAATATCTACCGCGCTGTGAATATCGGTCTGGTCAACGAACTGAAAATAGTTGCCGATAAAATGGGCATTGATATATGGGAAGTGATCAACGCTGCGGCCACCAAACCGTTTGGCTTTACCCCATTTTATCCCGGCCCCGGCCTTGGCGGTCACTGCATCCCCATTGACCCGTTCTATCTGACCTGGAAGGCCCGTGAATATGGCATCCATACCCGCTTTATTGAGCTTTCCGGCGAAGTGAATACAGCCATGCCGGAATGGGTTATCGGCAAAGTTATGGATTCGTTGAATAATGCAGGCAAGCCGCTTAAAGGCTCCCGGATATTGGTGCTGGGTATTGCGTACAAGAAAAATGTGGACGATATGCGTGAGTCCCCTTCAGTGGAACTTATGAGTATCTTGCAAAACAAGGGGGCAATAGTGACATATTCAGACCCTTATGTGCTGCAATTCCCCAGAATGCGCAAGTACAGCTTTGATCTTGATTCTGTTGAATTAATTCCCGAAGTCCTGCAGCAGGCTGATTGTGTATTGATAGCCACGAATCATGATGATTTTGATTATGAGATGATAGCTGAACATGCAAAGCTGATCGTTGATACGCGGGGAGTGTACAGGGAACCTGCCGATCATATTGTGCGGGCGTAAAAATATGAAAATTACAACTATAATCGGCGCCAGACCACAATTCATCAAAGCAGCTCCAGTCTCCCGCGCCATTGCCAAACATAACAACCTCACAGAAGTCATCATCCATACCGGCCAGCACTTTGACACCGATATGTCGGATGTCTTTTTTAAGGAACTGAATATTCCAAAACCGGCTTATAACCTCGGCATAAACAGCGCATCCCACGGAGCTATGACCGGCCGCATGTTAGGAAAGATCGAAGAAATCCTGATTAAAGAAAAACCGGACAGGGTACTTGTCTATGGCGACACTAATTCCACCCTTGCCGGGGCACTTGCCGCTGTCAAACTCCATATTCCCATAGGGCATGTCGAAGCAGGCCTCCGGTCTTTTAACAGGGCAATGCCCGAAGAACACAACAGGGTGCTCACCGACCACTGCGCCGACATACTATTCTGTCCAACTCAAAATGCCGTGGACAACCTCCAAGCCGAAGGCATAACAAACGCATCCTTATCAGCTCACCAGCTTAAGAGCTTACCAGCTAATCAGCTGTCACGGACAGTGGCGCTTGTCGGTGACACTATGTACGATGCTGTTCTTCAATTCTCTGAAATTGCGCAAAGGCGGTCGACAATCCTTGAGGATCTGGGAATAAAATCAAAGGAATACCTATTGGCAACAGTCCATCGACCATATAACACAGATATTCCCGAAAATCTTAAAAGTATTCTTTCGGCTTTTCTTGAAATCAACGAACCGATCATATTTCCCGTCCACCCTCGCACAAGACAATGCCTGATAAATTCAAACCCAATACTTAAACCTCATTCCTCCCGTCGGCTATTTCGACATGCCCATGCTTGAGCAGAATGCAAAAGCCATCCTCACCGACTCAGGCGGCATGCAAAAAGAGGCATACTTTTTCGGAGTGCCATGCGTCACAATGAGAACAGAAACAGAGTGGGTGGAGACAGTGGAAATGGGCTGGAATGTGGTGGTCGGTGAGGACAGGGGAAAGATTGTTGAGGCGGTCAGGTGTTTGAAATCAGACAATCCACGCCCGGAACTGTATGGAAATGGCAAAGCGGCGGAGAAAATAATACAACACTTAACAGCTTACCTGCTAACATAATCCCATGTCCAAACCATCATCCAGCTTTGCTTCTAACGTCTTAAAGCTCGTCACCGGCAGCGTATTTGCCCAGGGCCTCGGTGTGCTTGCCGCACCGATTGTTGCCCGGCTCTTTGCACCGGAGGCATTTGGTGTTGCCACTCTGTTTGCATCCATTACAGGCATTATAGGAGTCGTTGCCTGTCTTAGATATGAGCTTGCCATTATGCTCCCCAAGACAGATGAAGAGGCCGCAAATCTCCTAGGCGTTAGCCTTTTTTTTGTTTTCATTATTACTGGCATAAGCGTGCTGATTATCTTTTTTGCCGGAGATGTAATTGTAAACCTGCTTAATTCACCGGAGCTTAAAAAATATCTCTGGCTGGTTCCTGTAGCTGTATTTGTCGGCGGCATATCTTTGCCCCTGAATTACTGGAATTCTCGAACCAAGCATTTTGGTCGACTTTCCATTGCAAGAATTGTTTCATCTGTCGTTGCCCAGACAACAAAATTGGGGGCTGGCTTTGCCGGGTTTGTCAGTGGCGGTGTGCTGATTGGAACAGGCATTCTGGGTCAGGTTGTTTCTACATTTGTCCTCGGCGGGCAGATATGGCGGGATGATCGCAGGTTGTTTAAGTCAAACATCCGATGGGAAAAGATGATTGCCGGGCTGAAACGGCACAAAAAGTTTCCCATTTACAATACCTGGTCAGCGCTCTTGAATACTGCATCGCAGCAATTACCGGCTATTATGCTGGCTTTTTATTTTTCACCAAAGATAGTGGGCTTTTATGCTCTCGGGAAAACAGTTTTGAGTATGCCTATGGATATGGTAGGCGGAGCTGTTGCCCAGGTTTTTTTTCAAAAGGCATCAGAGGCGCATACCCGTACAGGAAACCTGTCAAAAGTAGTAGAGGAAGTTTTTAAACGTTTGGTCTCTCTCGGTATTTTCCCTATCCTGCTGCTTACGCTTATAGGTGAAGACCTTTTTATCGTGGCTTTCGGGGCGCGATGGGCTGAGGCTGGTGTGTATATGCAGATTCTTGGTTTGTGGATATTTTTTCAGTTTATTTCTTCTCCAATCAGTACCTTGTTTGCCGTACTTGAAAAACAGCATTACGGGTTGTTTTTTAATAGTATATTGCTTGTTACTCGGGCTGCGTCACTAATTATCGGAGGAATGACCGGCGATGTAAGATTTACTCTGTTTTTAGTCGCAAGTACAGGAGTCGCGTGCTACGGGTTTCTTTGTTTCTGGCTTATTTCAAAAGCAGGATTGCCTGTTATGCGTGCCCTATATTGCATTGTTAAATACAGCATATACAGCAGTCCATTGCTAATTGCCATAGCCTTAGCCAAATGGTTATTAGGACTACAGGAAATAGGAGTATTGCTATTAAGTCTATGCAGTTTAGTTGTATATTATTTTTCAGTAATTACACAAGATGATGAGCTTAGGAAGCCGATGCATATGTTCTTTCAACGGTTTGGTTTTATTAAGTGAATTGTTGTCGTGTACATGAAAAATACTGAGCGTATGACTGGAGGATATCACTGTGGAATAGCAAAAGGTGTCTAACTATGAAATATAATTATAAGAAAGAGAATGTAAGGGGTGTTGAATATAAATACTCTGCTGAATGGATTTATGACTTGGAATCCGAAGAACACTGGAGATTATATTGGAACCAGCAAAAGCTGATGCAGGATAAAGTTAAGAAAGATGACAATGTCCTTGAGATAGGTGTGGGTTCTGGATTCACTGCTAATTATCTAAAATCAAAGGGGGTCAATGTCAAAACACTTGATATTGACAAGGATAAAAAACCAGATATTGTCGCAAATCTTGTCGAATACCAGTTTCCAGAGTACTACGATCACGTATTGGCATTTGAAGTGTTTGAACATATCCCTTTTATTGAATTTAAGGGTGTTATTGAAAAAATAAGTAACGTGTGCAAAAAATACATATTTTTAAGCATCCCTCGAAATGAAAAAATGTGGTGGCATTTTGATTTTCAATTACCAATAGTAGGCAAAAGAGAACTTCGTTTTGCTACATTAAAAAACAAAGTTACTGAGCCAGCTCATTTTTGGGAGATAGGTGATGGTTCAGTGTCAACCAATGATTTTGAGCAGGGGTTGCGCAAATGCGGGCTTACTGTTCTTACAAAGTTAAAACGTTTTTCTCGGATATTTTATGCGTTGGGCGTAGATTGAATTGTTTTCAATTGAAAAGTTGTACTTAGTTTGGCAGTGATTCTTCTGAGGCAGCCCAAGTGCCAATTGCGTAATTCTTCCTGGGGTTAATCTCGGACGCCACGTCATAGTTGCCGCTGGCGCGGTGGTAACAGAAAGCTTTAAGGAAAACGATATTGTCATTGGTGGGGTACCGGCGAAAAAAATCAAAGACATCGGCCACTATAAAGGCGGGCTCCCTGAAAACGTTACTATTTTAAAGGGTTGATTGTTTGCTACCTCCTGTAATATAAAAATATGTCAAAAAAATCACTCACAATGTCCACTATTATTCAACAATTAGGATTACCTTAATGCATAAATATCTAAATCCAAAAAATTATTTGCGATATTTTCTAAATAGATTTGCAGGGTTGGCATCAATTGCCTTGCAACCGGTGGAAAATTATCTTGGTCAAAAATATGGAGATAAGGGAATAAAAAATTATCCTCCGGTTTTTATAATTGGGGCGCCTCGTTGTGGATCGACACTTCTTTATAAGATACTCACAGAGCGGTTCAAATTTTCTTATTTTAGCAATTTTACTGCTAAATTTTATAAAATACCAATTTGTGGAACTTTATTGCAGAAGATACTTGGTATAAGAGTACGAACGGGGGGATATAATTTCAACTACGGTCAGGTTGAAGGTTTGGGTTCTCCGAATGAATGTGGCGAGTTCTGGTACCGCTGGTTCCCGAGGGGTATGCATATTTATGTTGCACCTGATCAAATTCCTGCCGTGAATCTCAAAGAATTACGTGCCGAAATTGGTGGAATTAGCGCGGTCACCAAACGACCTGTGATTTTCAAGAATTTGTATAATTCCATGCGTATTGCACCTATAGTTGAGGCCATGCCTGAAGCGGTTTTTATTGTTTGCAAAAGAGATTATTTGAACAATGCATTGTCAATTTTGAAAGGCAGAGAGATACATATGGGCGACAAAAAGAAATGGATGGGAACACCTCCCAAAGAGATAGACAAATTGCTTGATCTTTCAAATGAAAAGCAGGTTGTTGGTCAAGTCTACTACATATATCAGCAAATCAAAGAAGACCTAATAAGGTTTGGGAAACAGCGTTTCTATGAAGTAAGCTATGAAAAGTTTTGTTCAGACATTCATTCTTCAGTAGAATTAATTGAAAATTTTCTTTTATCCGAAGGATGTTCTTTAGAAAAAAGAGATAAGATACCAAAACGGTTTCAGGCAATGGGAGTAGATGGAATTCATCCAGATGACAGAAAAATGGTTGCAAAGGCTGTTCAAAATTTAATCCGACCAAACAACAAATGATTTCCACCAAACAAAAATATCGGGTTCATTGCAAAGTTGAACCATCAATCCCCATTTTCTCTAAGGACTGGTGGCTGGATGCTGTATGCGGCAAGGATAATTGGGACGTTGTAGTGGTTGAAAAAGGCGGCCAGATAATTGCTTCCATGCCATATTACATGGTCAAAAGGCGTGGAAGGCACATTGTTACCATGCCCAAGCTCACTCAGACTATGGGGCCGTGGCTTAAATATCCACCAAACCAAAAGTATGCAAACCGTTTGAGTTTTGAAAAAAATGTTATGGATGCTATTATTAATGGGTTGCCTAAATTTGATAGTTTCAGTCAAAATTTTCATTACTCCATTGTTAACTGGTTGCCATTCTACTGGAAGGGTTTTAAACAAACAACGCGCTATACATACGTAATTGATGATTTGAGCAATTTGGAAGAAGTGGAGGGGGAATTCTCTCATGCAAAAAGAAAGAATATCAAAAAAGCAGAAAAAATCATCAATGTTCAATTCGATTTGAGTGCGAAAGACTTTTATGAAAATCATAAATTGACCTTAGCCAAGCAAGGTGAAAAAATTGTGTATACATGCGATCATTTTAAAAATATTTATACTGCGGGATATAATAATAAGGCTGCCCGAACTATTTATGCAATGGATGCAGAGGGGAATATTCATGCTGCTTTATTTGTTATTTGGGATTCACAAAGTGCTTATGATTTAATCAGTACTATCGATCCTGATTTTAGAAGTTCTGGAGCAGCATCGCTTTTAGTTAAAGAAATTATAAAATATGTTTCCAATTTTACGAAGAAATTTGATTTTGAGGGAAGTATGATTGAGAATGTAGAAAACTCATTCAGACAATTTGGAACAGTTCAAAAACCTTATTTTCAACTAACAAAAGTGAATTCTCCATTCGTAAAAATATATCAGGATATCCGATCATGTGGAGGGATGTTGCGGCAGTTTGTGAGAAACAAGAGCTGAATCCTTATGACCATCAACCACCAAAACCTCCTCCAGGGCTGTTATGAAGCAGAACTTTTGCCATCCGATTTTTCTCCTGAGCGGATCGTCCCGGACTTTGCCTTTAATATATTGAACCCATCCGGTCTTCTTTACAGACCAGTAGTGGATGAGGAATATCTGCAAAATGGCGGGCAAAAACCAGGATGGCCGGACGGGAAACCTTTTGCGGTATGCTTGACACATGATGTGGATGCGGTGTCTGCCTATTCACTGAAGCAATCTTTAAGATCAAGAAGTTCGCAATTATTAAATGCCGGCAGCGCATTTCAGAAGGTTAAATCTCTCATGGGTGTCGGTATGGATTTAGCAAGTGCAGGAATACATATTCAACAGAAAGACCCCCTGCACCGCTATGAACGCTGGCTGAAAGCGGAAAAAGAATGCGGCGCAAAATCCACCTTTTTCTTCTGGCCGGGGCTTAGTGCTGTCACAAAGCGTCATCACACGGACTGTACCTATGAACTTTACGATTCTGTGGTATTCGATAACCAGAAATGCACAGTAACAGAGATGATCCGCGAGATAGACCGGCAGGGCTGGGAAATCGGCCTGCATCCGTCATGGTATTCATTTGACGATGCGGATGAACTGAAACATCAGAAGGGATCTTTAGAAAAAGCCCTTGGCCATGAAATCGTAAGCATCCGCCAGCATTATCTTCACTATGACATACGCGTGACCCCGGCAGTCCATTCAGCGGCAGGATTCAAATACGATTCAACACTCGGCTTTAATGACAATATTGGCTTTCGGTTCGGGACCTGCTACCCATGGCATCTTTACGATTTGAAGGCGGAGGAAGAATTACCAATTATGGAAATACCTCTTATCATCCAGGACGCCGCAATGCTGAATCCGGACAAAGGCATGCGCTTGGACGAAGATACTGCCTTTCAATACGTAAAGCAGATTGCAGAAGCAGTGGAAAAGGTCGGCGGCGTTCTAACCTTGCTTTGGCATCCGAACCATATTATAAAGCCGGACTGGTGGAGTGTTTATCTGCGCAGCCTTGAATATTTCAAAGAGAAAAATGCCTGGGTTGGGTCGGTTAGGGAGGTTGGGGAGAGGAGAAAGGCTTCTTTTCGAAATGTAGGCTGATGTTTTTATTTAAGCAGGATGAATTATTGGAAAGGAACGAACGTTTGTTTATTGAAAAAAATCTTCCCACTGTAGTTATTATCACCAGAACAAAATGGGATGAGATGCCCAGGATAAGGCATCAGGTAACCAGGCAATTGGTTCGCTTCTTTAATGTGATTTATATAGAAAAACATGTGGGAATGAAGGGCTATGAACATCGGGATCAAATGAAAAAAATTAGCAATAGGCTTATTATTTATTCACCAAGCTTACCGATTCCTCTTCCCAGCCGACTGTTTAGGATCGATCCCGTTACGCATCGCATAGCTAATACCTACATTAAAAAAAAGATAATAAAATTTATTGATCAATTTGATTGTAAGAATAGAATCTTATTTAATTTTGAATTTGATTTTCCGGAGATTACGAGAAGTCCTTCTTTCTGTTACAAGATATATTTGTGTAATGATGAATTTCCCAATATGAATCTTGATAATAAAAATAAAATGAAGGCATGGTTTCAACGGAATCTTTTGCAGTATTATGAAAACCAGGTTATTAAGAATACCGATAAATGTCTTGCCGTCTCCTATCCATTAAAGGCTAAACTTAGGGAATTGAATCCTGATACTGAGCTTTTTTTGCCCGGTCATGAGTTTAAAACTGTCCTGCCCATGGCAAAAGAGAGAAGTAAAAAACAGCAGGTTAAAGTAGCCTTTATGGGGTATATAGATCGCAGGCTCGATTTTGAGTGGTTGATGGAGATATTAAAAAATCCCGATATGCGACTATATCTTATAGGACCAAGGGAAAACATTGATACCGATTTTTTCCCCGGATTATTTAACCTTGAGTTCGTGGAACCTTTGACCGGTGAACTTCTTCAGAGAAAACTTTTTGAAATGGATGTGTTGATTATGCCATATGATATTTCTTTTAGAGGACCAATAACAACAACAGCGCCCAATAAATTTTTTCAATACCTTGCAGTGGGCAAACCAGTTGTTATTTCTGATATGCCCAATTTTATTGATATGCCTATTGGAGTGCTGTACCGCGCAAAAACAGCAGTAGAATTTGTAACAAAAATAAGACAGGCATATGAAGAAGATAACAATGAATTGATAAATATGCGCTTAAAGATAGCTCAAGAGAATACTTGGGACAAACGGGGCGTCATGCTTTGCAACATTATTCAAAAAAGGCTTAATTTCTTAAAAAAGTAACTGCCAACTTTGTAGGCACCCCCAAAGCAAATTTTATTTTAAGTTTATAAGTGGTTTTTGACGTAAAAGGTTTAAATGTTGAAGGTTAAGTTTTCAAAACCAAAGTTTGGGACAATGCAATATATCATTGCAATATATCTTGCTCTGGCACCCCTGTATTTTCTGCTAAAGCTATATTTACCAATTATGATTGGTACTATATGGCGCGATTTTCTAATAATATCAATTGTATATTTATGTTTATTAAATATCTTAATTAGAATGCCAACTTTTAGTAAAAAGATAAATTGGAGTAATTGTCTATACATTTTTTTTTTAATATTTGTTTTATTGCAAATATTGAATTCACAATCATTATTGACAGGGGTTTTAGGATTTCGTACTCTATTCAGGTGTCTTCCTATTTATTTTGTGGCCTTGTTTCTACTGAAGGGTGAGAAAAGAGTAAGGGCAATGGAAATGTTCTTAAATGCATTCCTTTTGGGAGCGCTGGTTAATGTCGGTGCATCTACCCTTCAATTTCTTACAATTTCTGTGCTGAAAATTGCTCCTCTTCATGCCTGGTTCGACCCTATTAGGAGCGTATCAGAAGTATCAATTCCGAGGTTTGGCATGTATCGGTCCGTTGGATTATTCGGTGACCCAAACGACGTTGGGATGGTAATGGTTTGTGCGCTTGCAATCATGCTACCACGTACGATAAAAAGTGGTAAACGTCGCCATCGGATTCTATGGGGTGGACTATGCCTTCTTACCATATTCGCAATTATTGGAACCCTATCAATTTTTGCAATTTTGCCTGCATTGCTTGTAATATTGATATTTTTTTCATTAAGTATTAACAACAGAATAATAAAGAACTTTTTGATTGTAACTAATATAGCATGTCTTTTAATCATTTCTTTAAGTATATTGAGGTCTGATACTCTTTTTTCCTGGTTGGGATATGGATATACGGGCGAGCAAGTTTTTAATTCGTTCAGCTATCTCCCTCAAGCATTTGAAGAAGGGAATATTTTTGGTAGAGGGTATGGGATTTCTTCAGACTTAGCCGATCGTTTTGGGGCTCCTTTGGGTTCAACTGCTGATCGTCAAACTTATTGGTTCTATCTCGATCAAATTACAGTTCAGATTGGACTTATAGGAGTGGTCGTCTGGTTGAGCCTGTGGGCCATGTTTCTCTACCAAGGATATCTAAATATAAATATTGTCAATCAAAAAAAATCAGTGGAATATCGGTTAACTTTAAGCATCTTTCTGTGTTTATTAGGCCTTTTTTTGTCTAGTCTTCATTATGGTCCATGGCGACCCGGAGGTGTTGATTTATTGATGTATTTATTGTGGGCGTTTGTGAGTACATCGAGGCCTGTACTAAAAACTGTTTTATTTCCACGAAAAGATTATGACAAAATAAAAGCATTTGCATAATTGAGTGCAGTAATTTTATTCCCACAAAGTAAGGTGTCCTTGCGGGGAGCATGCGCGAATCGAAAAGACCTTTGAACAGCTCAGCAGCTAAAACAGAGAATTATCATAAAAATGAACTTAAACTGCACAAATTTTTTTTTAGTATAACAAGTTAAAATCATTGTCTAGTCATAAACCACCACCAGAGGTGGTTTATGACTTTTAGGAGTTGTTTTGGTATCAATTCATATTGTAACATGGAAAAGACGGGAAATGTTAATCAAGTTAGTCAGATCGTTGGAACATCAAAGTATTGATAGATCAAAATATGAAATTTTAATATGTGATAGTAGTAGTAATGATGGTACCTTTGAAGCAGTTTTAGAAATGCAGAATAAATATAAAAATATTAAATATTATAATATTGAAACTAACACTTTGGTTGCAAAGCGAAATTTTTTATATAAGAAAACTAAAAACTCAATAATTATTACTCTTGATGATGATCTGATCGTAAGTGGTGATTTTATTGGATCGCACCTTCAAGCGCATTCTGATACTGAAAAAACTATTTTTTGTGGACAAGTCCGTTTTCCTCCTGAATGGATAACTTCGAGCAATTATTATAGATATCGGGATTCAAGACACATTGGCATTCATTCTGTAGGGTTAAATTTACAAGATTTACCTGCGAAGTATATAGTAGTTATGAATATGTCCCTAAAAAAAGCAGAAGTTGACAAGTGTGGTTTTATGGATGAAAATTTTATTAAATACGGTGGAGAGGATCAAGAATTTGGGTTGCGAGTGAAGCAAAGTGGAATTAAAATTTCTTATTTAGAGAAAGCTTTAGTATATCATTATGAGTCTTCGGATATTCAAGGTTATATGAGAAAACAATATTGTGCTGCTAGATTTGGAGGTAAAAAATTGAATGAAATTCGCCCCGATAACATTAATAGTACTATATGTCGCTATCTATATCCATTGAGGAGGAGTGACAATTTTGCACTATTAATTGGAAAGTTGTTTTTACTCCCTCTACTTAATAGTGTTTTCAAAAATTTATGCCTGCTATTTGTGAAGGCGACAGATAGGTATGAATGGCTATATTCTCCTACGGTTTTTAAGTTCTTAGTGGCTTATTCGATAAAATGTGGCTATTTTGACCAAAATAAAGAAGATAATTCGGATAAATGGATTTAAGAGTTGCTATATAGGACACTAAATTTTAAAGATATTAATAGTGGGCAGAAAAAGTGGTTGACAAGAAATTAGATATTCTTTTTGCGGTAAACATACCGTTTCCAGAAGGCGGTGCAAATACTAGAAGGATAAGTAATATTGCACGCGAAATGGCAAAAAACGGCCACCATGTGACTATATTAATCCCGTTTGCAAGGAAATTGCAAAAGAAAAAAGGATCGTTAGAGGGTGTGGATGTTGAGTGGTGCCTGGTTCCGAGGAATGCAGAAGTATTTAAAAATAAAATGGGTAGGATAAAGCTGTATATACAAATTATTTCAAGGGTCAAATGGCTGCTAAAACTGTATAAGAAATCAATGAGAAAAGAATATGACTGGCTATATTTATATCAACCAGGCTTTGATGGTTTAATGGCTACGACAATAGCAGTTTTTTTTAACAGGAAAATTGTTAGCGAATATGTAGATTTGTTGTCTTCTTCTGGCTCTGATGGCATTATTTGGAAATTTATATATCGCTTACAGCTTTATGCAGATCAAAAAGTACCCTTAAAATCAAACTTATTAATTACTATAAGTTCAAAATTGAAAAATGTCTACGAAAAAAGAAATCCAGATGTTCCTGTTTTAATAGTGCCAACATTAGTGGATTGTAAGCGTTTTGGCGTGGGAGATAGTTCTTACTTTAGAAAAAAATTAGATATACGTGCGAAATTTATTATTACTTTTGCAGGTTCCTTTGTGAAAACAGAAGGGTTGGCCCTATTGATTGAAGCATTTTCTATGCTTGTGCGTAACAAAAAGAATATTTTTTTATTGATAGCTGGGGGGAGCCTTGTTCCAGGAGCTGATGATCCTTTAAAGCTTATATCTGAATTTGATATTGAAAATGATGCTGAGTTTTTAGGATTTTTACCAGAGGAAAAGGTTGTTGATCTTTTGGCAGCATCAGATGTTCTCGTAATGTCCAAACTAAACGATCCGATAAATCATGCTGGCTTTGGGACAAAGTTGTCTGAGTATTTGTCGGCCGGCCGACCGGTGATAGCTTCCGATGTAGGGGATATTTCCCGGTACCTTGTAAACGATAGGGATGTTATTTTAGTCGACCCGGGTAATTTAGATGAGCTTGTAATTGCCTTACAAAGACTAGTCAATGATAGAAAAACATGTAGGTTGCTTGGAGGACATGCCCGTAAGGCAGCATTACACAAATTTGATGTGCCTCCCCATGTCTTAAATATTCTAAATAGTATGTCTTCAAATTAGTTAATTGTTTCTGTAAAAGGTTTAAACCCCCGCCTTGTAGGCAGGTAGCATTTTGATAGCAGTTGGGTTATAATCCCTGGCATGAAATACCGCTTTATCAGTCTCTATGCCTAAGGCTGATAAAATTTCGTGGTTATGGTGATACAAGACCTGGACTGAAGCTGTCTGAGGAACGAATTAATTTTATAAAGAAATTGAAGTGCTAATTGAAAGGATCCAACAATGTTTAAAAATAAAAAGATTCTTATAACTGGCGGCACCGGGACATTCGGTAATGCTGTTTTAAATCGATTCATAGATGCAGATATTGCAGAAATTCGCATTTTTTCCCGTGATGAAAAAAAGCAGGATGACATGCGCAAAGAATATGCTGATTCAAAGTTGAAATTTTATATCGGCAATGTCCGTGATTCAAGCAGCCTGCGGGATGCAATGAGTGGAGTTGATTTTGTGTTCCATGCCGCCGCTTTGAAGCAGGTGCCATCTTGTGAGTTTTTTCCGATTGAGGCGCTTCGCACCAATGCCCTTGGCACGGAAAATGTGCTTAGTGCGGCTATAAAGACCAGGGTGGAACGGGTGATCATCCTGAGCACTGACAAGGCTGTTTATCCTATAAACGCCATGGGAATTTCCAAGGCAATGATGGAAAAAATAGCCGTGGCAAAATCCCGTGTGGCCGGTGATGCAACGACGATCTCAATTACACGTTATGGCAATGTAATGGCCAGCAGGGGGTCGGTCATTCCTTTATTCATTAGGCAGATTCAGGATGGACAGCCGTTGACCGTTACCGATCCTGCCATGAGCCGGTTCATGATGACTATCGAGGATGCGGTTGATCTGGTGGTGTATGCCTTTCAAAACGGAAATCCGGGTGACACTTTTGTGCAGAAGGCTGCTGCCTGTACCCTTGAAACGCTGGCGCTGGCATTGAAAAAACTGTTAAAAGCAGATAATCCAATCAGCATCATCGGCACAAGGCATGGAGAAAAGCTCTATGAAACATTGTTGACGCGGGAAGAGATGGCGGTTGCGCAAGATTTGGAGGGATATTTCAGGGTGCCAGCGGACAATCGTGACCTGAATTACTTTCAGTATTTCAGTGAAGGGCGTGAGGATGTTACTTTGAAGCTGGATTATAATTCCCATAACACAGACCAAAAGGATGTGGATGGAATGTGTGAGTTGCTGCTGAAGCTGGAATGCGTGCACATGGCTTTGCGTGGGGAGAAGGTGGAAGTCTGAGGCATGAAGGGTACGAAGGTAAAAAAGGGTTTATTATGAAGAGGATGCTTGTTACCGGTTCTAAGGGATTTGTTGGGAAAAATTTTTGTGCTGTGCTGCGGCAGCGTGAGGATGTTGAGCTGTATGAATATGATGATAATAACATACCGGAAGATCTGGATAGCGCCCTGGGAAAAATTGATTGCATTATTCATCTTGCAGGTGTGAACAGGCCGGAAAATCCGGATGAGTTTGAAACTGGCAATACCGGGTCCATTGATGAAATTTGTGTTAAACTGAAGGCCATTGGGCGGTCACCTAAAATTGTGCTGTCATCCTCGATTCAGGCGGAACTGGATAATCCTTATGGCGTCAGCAAACGTCGTTCTGAAGAAGTGTTGGAACGTTTTGCAGAGGATGTTGGTGCGGAGTGTGTCGTGTATCGGTTTAAAAATCTTTTTGGGAAGTGGTGCAGGCCGAATTATAATTCTGTGACTGCAACGTTTTGCCACAACATTGCAAATGATCTGCCCATTCATATTTCTGATCCAGCCCATGAGATTGATTTGACACATATTGATGATGTGGTGAAAGCCTTTGTCAATGAGATGGAATCAGGAACATCCGGGTTCAGGTTTGCAGAACCATTAGCAGCAACGCGCATCGCACTGGGTGAACTGGCTGCAAAAATCAGATCCTTTCGTGACATGCGAACCAGTCTGGTACTGCCTGATTTCAGCAACGACTTTGAGCGAGCCCTTTATGGAACCTATCTGACGTATCTGAATACAAAGAAATTTGAGTATGGGCTTGAAAAAAGATCAGATCAGCGCGGCAGTCTTGCAGAATTTTTAAAATCTTCTTCCATGGGGCAGATTTTTGTCAGTCGTACAAACCCGGGGATTACACGCGGTGATCATTATCACCATACCAAGACGGAAAAATTTTTGGTGCTGGAGGGCGAAGCTGTGATTCGCTTTCGGCATATTGAGGGGGATGAAGTTCTGGAGTATCCCGTGAACGGTGAAAAGTATCAGGTGGTGGACATTCCGCCTGGATATACGCATTCCATCGAAAATATTGGGACAGGTGTTCTGGTGACACTGTTCTGGGCGAGTGAGATGTTTGATCCTAACAGGCCGGATACTTATTTTGAAAAGGTTTAGAATCATATGAACAAACTAAAAGTAATGACTATAGTAGGGACACGCCCTGAAATCATACGCTTGTCCCGTGTGATGGCGGCGCTGGATAAATATATGATCCAGGTGATTGTTCATACAGGGCAGAATTATGACTATGAACTGAACCAGGTTTTTTTTGAAGATTTAGAGATTCGCAAGCCCAATTATTTTCTGGAAGCAGCGGGCAAGAGCGCCTGTGAGACCGTGGGGCAGGTTATTGCCAAGGTTGATGAAGTGCTGGTAAAAGTAAAGCCGGATGCACTCCTGGTGCTAGGCGACACCAATAGCTGTCTGGCGGCTTATCCTGCCAAACGTCAAAAAATTCCCGTATTTCATATGGAAGCTGGCAACCGGTGCTTTGACCAGCGGGTGCCCGAAGAAATCAACCGCAAAATCATCGATCATATCAGCGACATCAATATGCCCTACAGCAGCATTGCCAGAGAGTACCTGCTGCGTGAGGGCATTCTCCCGGATCGAATTATTAAAATCGGCAGTCCCATGTATGAAGTGCTCCATCATTACATGCCAAAAATAAAGGCTTCGAATGTACTTGAACGGTTTAATCTTAAGCCTGCTGAATATTTTGTTGTCAGTGCGCATCGTGAGGAAAATATTGATGCGCCGGAGCAATTCACTAAACTGATAGAGGTTTTAAACCAGTTGGCTGAAACTCATAAACATCGCATCGTTGTCTCCACTCATCCCCGGACCCGAAAACGGATTGATGCAGAAAATGTTCGATTGAATGGTCTGGTCGAGCTGATGAAGCCTTTGGGGTTTAATGATTATGTAAAGCTTCAGATGCATGCCAGGGCTGTGCTGTCAGACAGCGGTACTATCAATGAGGAAAGCTCTATCCTGAATTTTCCTGCTTTGAATATCCGCAATGTCCATGAACGACCGGAAGGTATGGAAGAGGGGGCGGTGATGATGACCGGGCTGGAATTTAATCGAATTAATGAAGCTCTGAAAATATTGGAAAATCAAAAACGCGGTGATCAAAGATCTCTTGAACTTGTAAAGGATTATTACGCTCCAAGTGTATCAGAAAAGGTTGCGCGGATAATTTTGAGTTATACTGATTATGTGAATCGTTTTGTGTGGCATAAGATTTGAGAATTCTTTTTCTTACGCAGTGGTTTCAGCCGGAACCTTTTTTTAAAGGCCTGCCTTTTGTCAAGGCTCTTCAAAACAAAGGACATGATGTAGAAGTCCTTACAGGGTTTCCTAATTATCCTGGAGGAAAATTATATTCAGGATACTCCATACATCCCTGGAAATCTGAAGTTATGGATGGAATTCCTGTTCATCGTACAGCGCTTTTCCCGAGCCATGATGCTTCAGGGCTTAGACGGATTATAAATTATTTGAGTTTTGGCCTTACTTCAGCCGCATTCGGCCCTTTCCTTATAAAAAAACCAGATGTGATTTACGTATATAATCTGGTTACTCTGGGTTTAGCTTCATCAATATTAAGAACCCTTTATCGCTGTCCGGTTATCTATGATATTCAGGATTTATGGCCGGATTCTGTTATGCATTCAGGTATGATGAAACAGACAATTTTGCTGAATATTCTGAAGATCTGGTGCCGATTTGTTTATCGCAGTGCATCACATATTACCACTCTTTCACCAGGAATGAAGGCTGAATTGGTGAAACGAGGAATTCCGGAAACCAATATTTTTGTCGTATATAATTGGTATGATGAAAGTAACTCATGTAACGCCGATAATGATAATACAATTAGTCCTGATATTTTGTATAAAGATAATTTTGTAGTGATGTTTGCCGGCACTATGGGGATTATGCAGGGGCTTGATACTGTTCTGGATTCTGCACAGAAGCTAATGGATGTTGAGCCCAAAATTAAATTTATATTCGTAGGTGGAGGTATTGAACAAAAGCGGTTGAAGCAAAGTGTTGTGGATCGTAAATTAACCAATGTAAGCTTTATTAAAAGACAGCCTACTGAGAAAATGGGTGCAATATTAAAGTCTGCTGATGTGCTGCTGGTTCATTTAAAAGATACTGCTCTTTTCAGAATTACCATACCTTCAAAAATTCAAGCATATATGTTTGCTGGGAAACCGGTTCTTGTAGGAGTTCAGGGAGACGCTGCTGAACTTATCAGTGATTCCGATGCGGGTAAGGTAGTAGAATCTGAAAATTCGGAATCCATGACCCGGGGAATTTTGCAATTATTTCGAATGTCTGATGCCCAAAGAGATGTCATGGGAAAGAATGCCCGAAAGTATTATGATAAAAATTTATCAATGGAAGCTGGAGTTCGAAGCTTTGAAAATATATTTTACAGAGTGTTGCAAAAATGAAAAAAAGGATTTTTGACCTTGCCTTGAGCATGCCCGCCTTTTTTTTCTTATCTTTTCTTATGTTAATTATAGCTGTTCTGGTACGCCTTAAGATCGGATCACCAATTATTTTTCGACAGATACGTCCAGGACTTCATGGCAAGTCTTTTCTAATCTATAAATTCCGCACGATGACGGATGAACGGGGTGAGGACGGGAATCTGCTGTCGGATAGAGAGAGGCTGACCCGACTTGGGCAGTTTTTACGCAAGACCAGTTTGGATGAACTGCCGGAATTCTTTAATGTGATCAAAGGGGAAATGAGCATTGTCGGGCCAAGGCCGCTTTTGATGCAGTATCTTGATCGGTACACTCCTGAACAGGCAAGGCGGCATGAGGTAAAGCCGGGGATCACTGGCTGGGCTCAGGTGAATGGGCGAAATGCAATAAGTTGGGAAGATAAGTTTAAGTTGGATGTGTGGTATGTGGATAACTGGAGTTTGTGGCTGGATGTGAAGATTATTTTGATGACGGTTGTGAAGGTGTTGAGGAGAGATGGAATCAGCCAGGCTGGGGAAGCCACGGCGCAGGAGTTTAATCCACAAAGAGGCATAAATGAAGAGTGAATAGTAAATATGTATGTTAAAAGGATGGGGTTAATACATGCAAATTATTTATGAACGAGAAATAAAGAATAACATAAAAAAACTTGATGACTTATGGAATAATGATTCTACATTCATTTTTCTTCCTGATCATAGTGGAATCAATAATAAGTGGCTTAAAAAGTCTATTGAAAAAATTCCAAATAAATATTGTAAAGATCATTTCGCACTGCTTACATCTGGTAGTACAGGACAGCCTAAAATTGTAATTGGAAATAAAGAAAGATCTGAAAAATTAGCTTTTTTACTGCACGAAGTTCAATTCAGTGATCCTGTAAAAGCAACAATATTAGCATTGCCGCTTTCATATTGTTATGCGTTTGTAAATCAATGGCTATGGGCTCGCGTTCACGAGAGGAGTCTTATGTTTACAGAAGGGTTGAAATATCCTGATCGTTTAAAAGAGGTTCTTTTAAATGCCGATAATGCAATGCTTTGCTTGATTGGTGCACAAGTACCTTTAATGGAACGTTATTATTCTAACAATGATTTTCCTGGAGTTATAAGAGTACACTTTGCAGGAGGTAAATTCCCTCAAAGGCAAATAGAAATTGTAGAAAAAATTTTCCCAAATGCAAAGATTTTTAATAATTATGGATGTGCTGAGGCTATGCCGCGCTTGACACTACGAAAATTAGAAGAAAGTGATGACTTTAGTAATATTGGGAAACCATTGCCGGGAATAGAAATGAAAACGGGTTCGAAAGGTGAAATTCTATTTAGAAGTCCCTTTAGAGCGATTGGCTTTATTGATAAGGAGGGTTCAAGATTCCTCTCTGATGACGAATGGATCCCATCAGGCGATTTTGGTGAGGAAGTTTCCGATGGTTACTGGAAACTAAAAGGGCGAAGTAACGAAGTTTTTAAGCGATACGGTGAAAAAATATCTCTGCCTCAGTTACTTGACACTGTGAATAAGCAGTGGAATGGCCAAGCTGTTTTTTATAATGTTAAAGATAAAAATGGTGAAGATGCACATGTGCTTGTCCTTTCTCCACAACCAGCAAAAGAAGATATTAGAAGGCTTTTGCAGATGTTTCGTAAGAAACATACGCGTCCACATTGGCCTCTACGTATTGAAGGTGTTTCTCAAATGCCACTTTTATCAAATGGAAAAATAGACAATTTAAAAATTAAGTTAATTACAGATAAAATAATTTTTTGGGAGCAGATAGGATAACAACATGACAAACGTAGAAAAGTTAAAACAATTAGTGATAGATGTCTTTCTCTTAGATGACAATGAATTTAGTCTGGAAATGATGCGTGATGATATTGAAACATGGGATTCTCTGGGTATTGTCTCAATGGCTGTTGGCATTCAGGAAGTTTTTGGATATCATTTTACACCAGAAGAGGCAGTTGCAATACGCGGAGTTCAAGATATTATTAAGGTTTTGGAGGCAAAAGGGATTTCGTTTGATGAATAAACCACAAAAATGGTCATTTGATCAAATTAAAAATATTGCGCGGAAGAATTCACAGGTTTGGTCTACTGCTTCTGTCTTGACTAAAGTTAAAAAAAATTTTTCATGTGAAATTGTATTAAACTCTCAGGAGCTTGATAAAAATATTGAAAATTTGATTGTGGTCGGCGGTGGCACTCTGATAGACAAAGCTAAAGTTTGGAGGCAAGAAAATTGCCCGGAAGCCAAACTTTATGCGATACCTTCCATATGGGGAAGTGGTGCAGAAAATTCACCAATTGCTGTCTTAAATAAAAAGAACAAGAAAGTTATCTATAATGGCCTGGAATTTTTGCCTGATGTCCGGGGAATTTGGGAGGAGCTTTCAGGAAGTTTATCTAATGAATTAATAAAATTTGGTTCTGGAGATGTTTGGGCACATGCATTAGAAGGTTTTTTTTCCCCTCTTGCATCCGAATCTGTACTTAACCTATTGAGTCAATTGATAAAAACACTCGAGTCATTACCGGTAGAGAATAATCCAATATGGTATGAGTATAGTGCTGAAGCAAGTTGGTTACAATCTATGTCCGGCGTAGGTTTTATTCATGGAATTTCTCATATCTTAGAAGGTGTAATTAAAGAAAATGATCAAAAACTAAATATTGGACATGCGCAGTTATGTTCTATCTATCTTTGGCCTGTATTTTCATTAAATATTGCCTTAAGTCCCAAAATAGAAAAATTAGCTTTTAAATATAATTTAAATTTATTTGGTATTATGGATGTTTTAAAAACATTTTATGACGACGAACTTTATGACAATTTGATGCCTGCTTTTGAAAAAAATTTCAAATCAATCCTCAGAGATCCATGCACCCGAATCAATAGCGCTTTGATAAGACCTGACGTTTTATCATATTTTACTGGAAAGCAATTTAAATGAGCGAACTGATCAAAAAAAAACCTTATGAAAAACGAGATGATATTCTGTTTTTACAAGAACTGAATAATCTTACAGAATATCATTTAAAAGGATGCAAGGATTTTTTTAGAATATGGGCGAACTGGAAGCACGTTGATAATATTTATGATATTCCGTTTCTCCATGTTGGAATATTTAAGTATTTAACCCTAAAGACCCAGCATTCAGAACTAACACATAAAAGGACAGTTAGCTCCTCATCTACAAGTGGCGTTCCAAGTAAAATTATTCTTGACGAGAGAAGTTCAAAACTTCAATCGCTTAGTACAACTAAAACTTTAATGGATTTTTTAGGCGAGAAAAAAAAACCATTACTTGTTATTGACAGTGTTCGTTCCCTGAGATCACGATCAGGGCTTTCTGCACGTATGGCTGCAGCTATGAGTTTACGCCCTCTTGCTAATGATATTCAATTTTTACTTGATGACCCTGATGATTATGAAAGTATAAAATGGGACCTGTTAGAAGAGAATATTGATTTATATGATGAATTCATTGTGTATGGTTTTTCATGGATTCTTTGGTTAGCCTGGGTAAAAAATAAGTTTCCCACAACTATTCAAAAAATTTTAAGAAATAAGAAAATTTATTTTGTACATAGCGGCGGCTGGAAAAAATTAGAATCAATAAAAGTTAGTCATGAACATTTTAATACCTCCCTTCTTGACAACCTTCATTCAGATTCAAAAGTTATTGATTTCTATGGGTTAGTTGAGCAAATAGGCATTATTTATCCATTATGTGAATGCGGTGCACGGCATGTTCCTGTCTGGGCTGATGTTATTGTTCGTGATTCATACACGCTAAAACCATTAGAAAATGGTGAAATTGGCCAATTGCAATTGTTAAATTGTATAACTTTTGGCGCACCTTATTATAGTGTACTTACTGAAGACTTGGGAAGAATTTTGACTGGGAGTTGTTCTGTGGGAAGGTCTGGTAAACGGTTTGAGTTAATTGGAAGAGTCCCAAAAGCTGAAATAAGGGGATGCGCAAATGTCTAATTATCTTTCATTTTATAGAATGAACAAACAAATCACAGCGGTTTCACTCCCTTTCAATATTGATGTTATGATTTCAGACTGGTTAGGGCTTAGACCAAAAATGGTCAAGAATTTACCAAATGGTTTTTCTCGAGATGAATGGGCATATTTAATATCCTTTTTGTGTTTTGATAATTTAGTACGGCCTTTTGAAAATTCTTTTGGTGAAAAGCTTGAAAAATTTGGTGGTGATGTACAAACCCTTTTAAGACCCAGAGGCCATGTTGCTTTATGGCTTCCAAACAACGTGAGTTTGTTGGGACCTTTAATATTAATCCTTTTAAGTCTTAGTGGAAATTCTATAAGTATAAAAGGTGGATCACAGAGTGAAAATTTAACTAACATTTTTATTAGTTATATAATTTCAACATTACCTGACGAAGTTCTTTTAAAAAAATATTTGCTTGATAATGTTTTATATCAAACCTTTGACCGACATGATTCTCGGAATATTGAGATGGCAAAGAATGCAAATATTAGAATTATATTCGGTTCTGATGAGGCCGCAGCAAATATTAATTCTATTAAACATCCAATTGAAAGTATCGGGTTTAATTTTATTAATAGAAAGTCTGAAGTTTGGATCGAAAAAAATGCATTGAATGAAAGCTCGATAGATACGTTAATAAAAGTTTTTGCTATTTATGGACAAGCGGGTTGCACATCTCCAGGAAAAGTTACAATTGTTGATGGAGACCAAAATGATGTGAAATATTTAAAAGATAGAATTGTTGAAAAATGGTCATCAATTATACCAAATAAACCTGACCAATATATCGCATCGAATAATATATTAGCAAAACAATTAGCTCTATCATCAGGGTGGGCGGCGGATCTCACAAACTTAAATGGATCGCTTATTGCCGCAGGATCTTATGATTTAAAAGACCTAAATTCGCTTATGGCTCTTCCTATTGTATGGGCAGGCTTAGAACAAGCAATTGACCGATTGCCGGAAAATATTCAGACTTTGGGATACATATTAAATGATCCAAAAGAAATAAAATGGTTAAATATTATTTCAAAAACAAAAATCAAACGCTTTGTCCCTGTGGAGAAGATGCATCATTTTAGCTTTATATGGGATGGATACAAGTATTGGCAGCAATTATTTGAAACTGTTGAGGTTTTATAATGGTAAAAAATAAATTACAGCAAGGTGATACTGTTAAAATCTCTCGAATTATAAATGATAAAGATATAGAAAGTTTTGCAGAATTAAGTTTTGATAGGAACAAGGTTCATTTTGATGATGAATTCGCTTCAAAAACATTTTTTGGAAAAAGAATCGCTCATGGAATGCTTGGAGTAGCATTGGTGTCTGGAGCATTAACAAAATTAATGGGCGACGGTAACATATGGCTTTCAAGTTCTATTACCTTTGAAAAACCTATATTTATTGGCGATGAGATAACCTGTGTTTTGACTGTAAAAGAGATTGATAGAAGAAAAATAGCTTTAATTGAAATAGAAATAAAAAATTCAAACAATGAAAAAATTATTTCTGGAAATGTTAAAAGCATGAGATTCGGAAATAGTTAATAGCGCTTAAGAAAAATGGGGTGGATCAATGAGTGAAAAAAAACTTATTATTATCGGTGCCAGTGATTTTGGACGAGAAATAATGTACGCGGCAAAAGATTGTAAATTCGGTAATGAAAAGATTTGTTGGAAAACAGTAGCATTTGTTGATGAAGCAGAAGATAAGATTGGAACATTATTAGAAGAACTTCCAATAATATCTTTCAATGAATTGTCTGAAATTATGGATGATGAAACTTTTTTAATAATTGGTGTTGGAAATGCAGTTTCAAGGGAAAAATTGTACAGAAAATTAAAAGAAATTATTCCCGAATCAAAGTTCACTTCAATTATTCATCGAAGTGCTGTTATTATGCCAAATACAGTAATCAAAGAAGGTGTATTTATTGCGCCAAATACTACAATTGCTATCGGGACAAATATAAAAGAACATGTAGTTGTTAATCAGAATGTTTCTATCGGTCATGACTGTGTGCTTAATGAATTTTCTGTTGTAAGTCCAGGTTCAATTCTATCAGGACATACGAAAGTAGGTAAAAAAAGTTTTCTTGGGAGTGGTGTGATTTCATATCCCAATGTTACAATTGGAGACAATTGCACAGTTAGTTCTGGTGTCGTAGTTATAAGAAATTTAAAAACCAATAATAAACAAATTTTAAAACCAAATACAATGATACTACCTTCGTAGGTGGTTTGTTGCTTATCTTTGTTTTATGAGATAATTTTTAATATTGATAATTTAGGCTTCAACATTAAGACGTATTTTCCATTTGCTTCAGCGCATGTGTGGTTATGAAATGTGTTTTATTGATAGGGTTGAACAAACGTGAATTCAAAGATGGAAAAACAGAATTTTAAAGCATTTCCTCCCTGGCCGCATTTCGGTGATGATGAGATTGAGGCTGTAGAAAAGGTATTGCGGTCTGGAAAGGTCAATCAATGGACAGGGTCTGAGGTAACGAGTTTTGAAAAAGAATATGCTGATTTTGCGGGTGTAAAATATGCGGTTGCTCTTGCCAACGGGAGTGTTGCCCTGGAACTTGCTCTGGAGGCTCTTGGAATTGGCGTTGGCGATGAAGTGATCGTTACCTGCTACACCTTTATCGCTTCGGCCAGTGCAGTAGTTATGCGCGGGGCCGTTCCTGTTATGGCTGATATTGATCCCGGCAGTCTGAATATTTCCGCTGATACGGTACGTGCCGTCATCTCTCCCCGCACCAGGGCGATCATTGCTGTCCACCTGGCTGGCATGCCCTGTGATATGGACCCGCTTCTAAAACTGGCCGGAGAATATGATCTAAAGGTTATTGAAGATTGCGCTCAAGCCCATGGGGCAAGCTATAAAGGACGTCCTGTCGGTTCATTGGGGGATGTGGCGGCGTTTTCCTTTTGCCAGGACAAAATAATGACTACCGGCGGAGAGGGTGGCATGCTCACCACGAATGACAGGGCGATCCGGGATAAGGCCTGGGCGTATAAGGATCATGGCAAAAATTATGACAGTGTCTATCACAAGCAACACCCGCCCGGATTTTGCTGGCTGCATGACAGCTTTGGAACAAACTGGCGCATGACCGAGATGCAGGCGGCCATTGGTCGGGTGCAGTTGCGGAAACTGCCGGAATGGACGGCAATACGCCGGCGCAATGCCGCAATACTTACTGAGTGTTTTGCAAAGATACCGGCTTTGCGGGTACTGGATGTGCCGGAAGAGTTCGGACATGCTTATTATAAATATTATGTTTTTGTTCGGCCCGAAAAACTTCGGGAAGGATGGGATCGGGATCGGGTTATGAATGCCGTTACAGCGGAAGGGATTCCCTGTTTCAGCGGCAGTTGCAGCGAAATTTATCTTGAGAAGGCTTTTGTGAGAGCAGGAATCGGGCCGGGCAGGCGGCTGCCTGCTGCCGGAAAGTCGGGCGAAACCAGCCTGACGTTTCTGGTTCATCCTACCCTTGGTGCTGATGAAATGCGGGATACCTGCCGGGTGGTGGAAAAGGTTTTTGGGTCAGGCTTGTGTTGTTGTCGTTATCGTGAGACAGGAGAACGGTCAGATTTTTAAAATAAAATATTTAATTCTTTACATAGCTTCTTTGGCTCTCAGAGGTGCTGGCGCATAGCTTGTTGCCAGGTGGGGCAGTGGTTTTGGGCTTTTGGACAAGGCCAATCATCGGAGTTCTCATAAAGGGGTTGTTCCAAAGGGCGGCGGGATTGGTATCCTGGCCGCTTTTTTTCTGGCATCATGGATGTTGGGGCTTCCGGTATTATTCTGGGTGTGTGCGGGGCTGATTTCCCTTTTGAGTCTTTATGGTGATTACAGTGAGATTTCTCCGAAGGTTCGGCTGGGGATTCAGCTTCTGGTAAGCGTTGGTCTGTTGTTTGGCCTGTTTTATTGGGAAGGCCGGGGGTGGCCTGTTTATTTGCTTATTCCTTTTTATGCCGTGTTTGTTGCAGGAACGGCCAATTATTATAATTTTATGGATGGGATTAACGGGATTGCCGGGGTTACCGGTGTTATAGCATTCGGGCGGTGGATAGCTGGGATAGCGGGGTCTGACCGAAAGCGCCGATTAAAACCGGTAAAGGATAGAGAATGAAAGAGTCTTATGGTGAAGGTTTAGCAAATCACACCAGCCTCGAGTCATGCGGCAATTGCAGTAATGCAGGGGCTGAAGCGGTGACAGAGGGAAGCACAGGCGGGCTATTGAGCTCCGAAATCACCAACTTTCGGGTGCCGACCACGTGGTCAGTTTGGGAAGGCAACACG
>NZ_JAUWQB010000120.1 GCF_030611305.1 Desulfobacula sp.
AGAAAATATATAAGAGAGCAGGATAAAAAACATTAGAAGATTAACGATTTAAGTAGCCCCTTGAGGGGCTTTCCTAACACAATGCCCCCTTCGGAGGGGGCTTCATCATACCTCCTGCTATGCAGGAGGTCGGTGATTTGATTTTTCATCTTCTTTCATTTTTTAGATAAATTAAGGTTGATTTTTTTTTGCTTCCTTTTACCTCACATTCCACACCCCAAAGTTCAGATATGAGGTGTTTTTAGAGGAGGTCAGTTATCCTCCCGGCTTTGTGAAAATTTGTTCATTTAATCCCAGGGCTCTTAAATACTCCCGTTGATTTGGAGTCAGAGGCTTGTTTAATCGCCTGTGTTTTCCTATTTTGAGAATCATCAAATACTGGAAGCTTGTCATCAACATAAATGCTGTGGGCTTGTAGGTTCTTCTTTTAACCCAGCCTGGCAGATCCCTTTTGTTATCCTTTGCATATCGCCTCATGTTGTACTCAATAAGCCGCCAAATAAGAAGAGACAGAAGCAGAACAAGGCCTAACACCTCTATTCGTTCAGCTTTTTTGAGAAAGATACAATTCACGATGGGCGTATTTTTTATGAAACCAAAGTTCTGTTCAATCCCGTATTGATCTTTATAGGTCCGCAGGATATCGTAAGAGCTGTAGCCCTTTTGACCATTAATGGGAACATTGCTCAAAAGTACAAAGCAGCCGGCTTCCTTTTTAAACTCTTCAACTGCACCGGTTTCCACAATATTGGTGCTCACACCGTACATCATCTTTTCCAAAGTCCTGCTTCCGTCTTTTTTGGGCCTGCCGCGCCTGTACTTTGGAATTTCAACAATCTGTGTTTCAGGGTTATAAAAAACAGGTCTGTCTTTTTGAATTCTTTCAGCGGCTTTCATGGCATCCGCCCGGCAGAAAAACTCTTGTTTTGATATCTCTTTTATCTTTTTGGAAAGTTCTGTGTGTGCCTTTTTAAGTTCACGCTCAATTCGGTTTTGCCTCCTTTTATCATGGGCGCTTGAATGGACGACAACAGCCCTGTAAGTTTTATTGTGAAGAACCGCTTTGGTTTCCCACACTTTGTAAACAGCAGCAGGCCTTTTAGTCGTTTCCATGGTAACGGATAATTTTCCAAGTTCAATCCATTCATCCTTTTCAACGGCACTTCTAATCAGGCGGGAACACTCTTTGTAGTTTGCAGGCAGTCGGCTGATAAATTGGATTTCATCTCCGATCTTTTCAAGATTTTTTTGTGTCACCATCGCTGAATCTGCAATGTAAATAAACCCCTCTTTCTTTATTCGGTTTTCCGCCATATATTTTGATATGGATGAAAGGACCTTGTTGTTGATAACCTTGTCTGAGGCATTGCCATCTTCGGTTTGCCCAAACACTGGTATAGTGCGATCAACTCACAGCATCTTAACCAGAAATTGTTTCAGATCAGGCCTGTGGTCTTTGCTGTGGCCATGGACAATATTCATTGTATCACTGCTGTTGCTTTTTCCTGAATACATGGGGTAATCACCATGGACGCTCACTGATGTGGTATCAAAACTTAAGTGACTGCGGTCAATATTGAACTGTTTTAACGCCTGCAAAGAAATTTGTGAGAAGACTTTCATTGCGCCATAATTATGGATTCTATCCAGAACACGCCCCACAGTGTGATCAGAGAACTTCGTTGGGTCCACTTTCTTTCCCAGCAGAAGCTGCGTGTCCTGATGTTCAAAATATTTGTTCAACCGGTACAAAGGGTTCCTTCCGGTCAATGTGTCAAGCACCATACCCAGAATAATCGTGCCGGCATCAATTTCCATTTGAGTCGGTACCAATGTGTTGATAATTTCAACAACACCAATTTTTTGTGCATATGCCGTGACAATGGGAAGGTGCTGAACTGTGAAGCCGTCTATATCTGGTTGATTTTCCATTTTTACCTCAATGTTTTTTGTTCTTTCATCGAGGGAATCATAATAAAGAATCCTAGAAAAATCTAGGCTAAATATCATTCAGTGAATAAAACCCATTCAATATTATTGTTTATTAGGCCAACTATCTAAAATAACAACAAATAAAACTTTTTAAAAAAATCTTAGTTTTTTGTATTAAGGGTGTTGAATGTGAGTTTTACAATTTGTGCCATCTGAAATGAAGTATCATCTTGAAATTGACAATATCTATCAAAAGCTTTATTTGTCTCATGGGCTGATGCTTTCCGAGCATTTTCAGTACCGGCCCTTCTTGCAATCTCTGTAGTAGTAGTATGTCTTGTGCCGCCATAAAGGTCTAAGCCCTCAACCCCCAATTCAATACAGGCTTTATCCCACCATTTTTTAAAATATTTTGCACCAAATGGTTGATTTGGTTTTGTGCTTTTAATGCCACCATGATGACGGAAAAAGAAAACTTCCGGCAGGGCAGGGAAGTCTTTTTTCATTTTCTTTAAACTATCAATATGCTGATCCAGTAAACGAACTGTTTTGATTTTGTTTTTTGATTTGGTGGGAAAATATATTGTCAACACACCATTTTCCAGATCAATATCTTTTTCTTTGATTTTAAGAAGATCCCCAGGGCGAAGACTAACATAGGTTGATAAAAGATCGATTCCAAACCAGACTTTAGGATTAATTTTATAGGATATTTCAAAAACCTTTTCAATAATGGCTTCCTGAGTCTTCATGTCTGTAATGGTTCTATAAGCCAATTCATATTTAATTTCAGGGAATATCGGAATTTGTGCTGTATTAATGACCCCTCTTCGAAGAATCCAATTCCAGAAATCATGCAATGAACTTTTATAATTATGCCTGGTTTTTTCAGAAATTCCTTCAATAGAAAATAAATAATCTTCAATATCTGCCCCGGTTATATCTTTGATATTTCGATCTTGAAAATAATCCTGAGCAATTTTAATATGTCTTTTCTTATCTTTGAAACTTTTTAATGTCCGTTTTCTGTTAAGATATTTTTCTGAGAGATTATTGAAAGAATAAGGCTTGCTTGCCTGATAATCTTTTGGATCATATGTGCCTTTGACGGTTTCATGTCTCAAACCATAAAGAAATTGAATTGCCTGCTTTGTATTGGTGAAAGATTTATTCATGTCTTTGCCAAACCGCACTAAACAAATTCCAGAACCTAAAACTTGTTCATGCTTTGGACATACAAATAATTCTTTTCGTTCGTTGAATTTAAGAGCTTTGCCACAAAGATGGCATTTTCCTCTTGAGTAAATCCCGCCTTTCATACAAATGCCTCCAATGATCTGATTGGAAAAAGTTGTAGTATGTGAAGGCAAGTATGTCAATCAATTATCCTGATTTAAATGTTCTGGTTTGTCATCCTGGTTGTATAAGGCATCAAATAGAAAAAATTCATCTGAATTCATTTGTATTACGTAACCAGTATTAGGAACATATTCTCCCGCATATTGACTTGAGTAAAGACGATAAGGAATATTATATTTCTTCCAGATTTGGAAGCCGTTTCCACGCCTTATAAGGCAGTGGGTATGTGGTGAACTTCCTGATGACTTTCCCATGTTTAAACTTGAAAATATATATCGTTATTGCATTGAAATGATTGGTTCTGAGGAACATTCTGTTAGATTAATGGGAATGGGACTTGCTTATTCATTTTTTATCTCCTTCATTCGTTTTATTGCAAGGCTCAAATTTTTTTTAGGTACCTTCCGACTTTTTTGAATAATGGAATGTAATATGACAACAACGATGCTGTATGTGGCTTGCTTAAATTTGGCCCCAATTTTTCTATCAATTCAAAAATTTATTTCAGGAGCACAAACAATGAGACCGCAAACGTTTCAGAAGAATAAAAAAATCTGGAAAAATACCTAAAAAGAGAGTACAGTATCCGTAAAATTGCCGGGAGAAAAAGGATTTAATAATATTAGAAGGAGAACTGGTATGATCAAAAACATCATTACCATTGGAACAATTCTGGTGCTTGTGTTTTTGGGTAGCGCAGTATTCGCCCGGGGGGGAGGAAAAAGTGGTCATGGTATGGGTAACAGCGGATCCAGCCTTAATATATTGGATATGAACCAAAACCAGCTCCAGCACCAGCTCCAGCACCGGAATCAGTACCGGAATCTTCATCAAAACCAGAATCAAAACCAGAATCAAAATAAAAACGCTGTCGAGACTTTGAAAACTGATAATTAGCCACTTTAACCGTATTTGATTATTCCAAACCTGAACTATTGCTTTGTAAGCACAATCTGTCTTTTGTCTAACACCGATGCACAATGAAATCATTTTTAGACAACCCTTATAAGGGAAAATATGATATTTGAACTGCTTAAAAAAGGGGATACAATAGCGTTTTTTTCACCATCTTCTCCTGGTACAGTTACGGCTCCGAAAAGATTTGAACGGGCAAAGGGATTTCTTGAAAGCAAAGGATTCAACCTTTTACCGGGAAATCTTACCGGCAAAAAGGATGTGTACCGGTCCGGCAATACCAAACAAAGAGCAGATGAGCTCAATGACCTGATTTCTAACCCTGACGTAGACTGTATTCTCTCCACCATTGGCGGAATCAATTCAAATGCATTGCTGCCCTATATTGATTATGATGCATTTAAACAACATCCCAAGATCATCATCGGCCATTCAGATGTTACCTCAATTTTGCTGGCACTCTACACTAAAACTGGTATCACTACATTTTACGGGCCGGCCCTGATTCATTCCTTTGGAGAATTTTCACCATTTCTGGACATGACCTGGGCCTATTTTAAGGATATTCTTTTAAAAAAACAGTCACTGCCTTATACATATAAAATGCCAGATTATTGGACAGATGATTTCATCAATTGGGAGGAAAAAACAAACGATAAAACCCTTAACAAAAACCAATGGATAACCGTAAATAAAGGACAGGCTGAAGGAAAAATTTTAGGCGGAACATTAAATGCCATAAGTACAATTATAGGTACTGAATATATGCCTTTAAAAGATAAAAATACAATATTGTTTATTGAGGATACCACCAAAACAGCTGCCTATATGGAACGGTTGTTTTCACTTTTAAAAGCACATAATTATTTTGAAAATGTATGTGGAATCATTTTGGGGAAACATGAACAATATGATGACCAAAATACAAGTAAAAGGCCCCATGATATTTTAATGGAAATCGCAGGGAAGACAGATATACCAATACTTGGAGGATTTGATTGCTGCCACACTCATCCTTGTTTTACACTGCCTTTGGGCAAAAAAATCAGGCTTGATGCAACAAAACAAACAGTAAGTCTTCTGGAATCATGGGTTGAATAGAAACTTATTCCAAACGATCTTTTTCATAGGAGGTTCAAAATGGCTGAGCAAACACTAAACAAAGAAATTAAAAACCGGACTGTTAGGATTAGGCTCATTGATGGCTCCCAGGTATCTGGACAGGTAAACATAAACCGTGACCCTGGTTATGACAGAGCAAGTGACCTTGTAACAAGTTATAGAGAGCCCTTTTTGATTTTATTCGATGTAACTGTTAATACGTCTGGTCTTGAAAGTTCAATAAAGCATAAAACCCTTTTTATAAATAAAAGTCATATCATCTGGGCGGCCCCTGACGATACCCAGAAATAAGATGGACTTATTAAAATGATTGACAGTGCATAGGATAAAAGGAGTTGCCATGATCGAATATGCTGTTGTATCAGGAAAAAATTTTATAGGATTGATAGAGCCCGGTTTAATTCCATTACAGAGATTATATGCAAAATTAGGCATAAACTTATCACTTGGTGAAGCCGGTGTTGTCTCATTGGTTTTAATACTGGTAATTCTTGTATCATCCTTTTTCCTGTATACAAAATAGAAGAGAAGTTATGAGAAACCAATCAGAGATGATTTAAATTTCTATGCTGAAGGATCGTTATGCGCAAACGGACGTTGGGTAAAAATCACTTGGAAATATCTTCAATCGGTTTGGGTTGCTGGGGAATGTCACACGCGTATGGGAAGGCTGATGAAAAAGAATCTATCGCAACCATAAATTATTGTCTCGATCTTGGCATTAATTTTCTGGATACCGCAGATGTATATGGAGATGGTCACAATGAAAGACTTATAGCGAAAGTATTAAAAAAAAGACGACAAGAAGCAGTCGTGGGAACAAAATTTGGATTTGCAGGAGATGAAGATGGTAACGTTAGAGTAAACGGCCGGCCGGATTATGTTCAAAGCGCTTGTGAAAAAAGCCTTCAACGATTGAATATTGACGTTATTGATCTTTATTACTTTCACCGTTTAGATCCGGAGGTACCTATTGAGGAAACAGTAGGGGCTATGGCCGATCTTGTCCGGCAAGGCAAAGTCCTTTATTTAGGCCTTTCCGAAGTCTCTGCCGCAACAATCAAAAAAGCTTCTACTGTTCACCCAATAACAGCCCTGCAGTCTGAATACTCTTTATGGCACAGGAATGTAGAGGAAAATATTTTACCCACTTGCCTGGATCTCAATATTTCGTTAGTTCCTTTCAGTCCCTTGGGCAGAGGATTTTTAACCGGAGCTATTAAAAGCCCAGGTGATCTGAGAAAAAATGATTATCGCCGTATGATTCCCCGGTTTGATTACGTGGCAATGGGAAAAAATCTTTCAATAGTAAACAAACTTCAACAATTAGCTAAAAAAAATGATGTTTCACCTTCACAATTGTCATTGGCATGGCTATTGGCCCAAGATGATTCCATTGTGCCCATACCAGGGATGAAGCAAAGAAAATATATTGGCGAAAATCTGGCATCTGTTGATATATCTTTGCCTGATGAAGTTATTACGGAACTCAACACTATGGAACTGGATGTTCAAGGCGGCCGCCATAACAAATTCAATCTACAGTTTGTAGAGGAATAATTGGAAAACAATGGGGCCCAGTAAAGATAAATTATTGAACCTCGAAAAGAGGATGAAAGCCCTGGGAATCAAAAAAGAAGATATTGAAGAAAAATTCATCAAAGCATCGGGCAGGGGAGGACAAAAGGTCAATAAATCATCTTCTGCTGTGTTTCTTAAACATAAAAAAACCAATTTATCGGTAAAGTGCGGAAAAGCAAGATCCCAACATTTAAACAGGTTTCTTGCCTTAAGGACTCTTATTGAGAAAATAGAAGAAAACATAACAGGTAAGAATGATAAAGAGCAGAAAAGAATAGAAAAAATAAAAAAACAAAAACAAAGAAGAAAGCGAAGAACGCAAAAAAAATTGCTATAAATGCATGATTTCAATCCGGACGTCTGAAGTCCTGGTCAACAAACACTGGATGTTTAAAAAGCACCCAATTGACAGGGTTTTATCCGGATGTTTTTTTTCTCACATGCCGATCCTATATCCACTCTTTTGATTTTTAGATTCTTTGCGATATTCCAGCATTCCAAACAGGATATCCTGCCGTCTTTGTCTGTCTTGTCCAGTTGTTCGTTTAAATCAGGTGCAATTTCAATATTCGGATCAATCCTTTTTTTTCCATCGCTATAGCCAAACAATCCAAGCTGGCACTCTGCAATTCGATATTCTAAAAGATCTGTCTGGACACCGATTTCAGATGGAGATATATTAAGTGCTTTTCCAGCCCGATGGGCTGAAGTACACCTAAGGCAATTATCATCGGACACTGCTCGTATTTTTTCAGCTATGGCTTCATTGATTTGTCTGCCTTTATGTTTTGCTGCAAAATGTCCTTTATCCTGGTGTCCCATAATTCCATCCTTTTGATTCTTGTTATTTGGTTGGTCTTTTTATATATAAACGAATTTTGATCCATAAGAAAGGATACATTTGTATAATTGGAGCATTTGGTTCAAAAATTTTCCAGATGATCTATGTTGCCTTCCTGTGATGAAAGAATTAATAACTTCAATTTCTGTTCAGAGCAAAACTGGATATTTGCCATAAGAATCAAATTTTTATACATCTGCCATAAACCCGTTACGATCCAGGTTATCTTATCCGTCCAGTGCCTGAATAATTTTTTAAAGTTCTCAAAGGTCTTCCATTGAACAGCAGAAACTCGCATTC
>NZ_JAUWQB010000011.1 GCF_030611305.1 Desulfobacula sp.
AATATATAAAAAAGCAAGAAGAAGCTGATCGAAAAATTGATCAGTTGGAGTTATTTTGACCACCTTTAGGTGGTTCATGGTTTTTTGACCGCTTTGAGCGGTTCACAATCAAGCCTCCGGGTTTACCGGAGGTCATTGACTGCAGATTGAATTAAACAGAATAAAAGGTCTTAATTGACCAAGATGGAGATCTACAATATGAATGATACCCATAAGGAACCCAAAGGAGTTGGTAAGAGCAGCTTTGAATTAATCGATTCAAATATATTAAGGGATATTTTACCAGTGGGGTCTGGATCTGTTGTCCTTGATTTAGCCTGTGGTAAGGGTATTTATTCTATGTTCCTGTCCGAAATTGTAGGTGATCAAGGCTTGATTTATGCTGTAGATCTATGGAAAGAGGGGCTTACACTTTTAGAGGAGCAAATTGAAATCCAGGATATCACCAATATCAAAATCCTTCTACTTGATGCTACTGAACAAATCGATATTGATAATTACAGCGTGGATGTATGCTTGATGGCCACTGTCCTACACGATTTTGAAGAAACCAATAAAGCCGGTGCTGTTTTAAAACAAATCAGGGGCTTACTCAAGCCCGGCGGATGTCTTGCCGTTATTGAATTTAAGAAAATTGATGGTCCTCCCGGCCCACCGATAAGGATACGATTGTCTGAAGATGAAGTTGAAAAAATGATCACTGGCTATGGATTTAAAAAAGATAAAACTGCTGATATTGGTGCTTATAACTATTTGATGACGTTTCGGTCAAAATGAGCCGGAAATATATGTCAACAGAATCCGGGTAGAGTTTTTTTCTGCTTGACTGTAAATCACAAATTTATTATTCGCTGATCTATGAAGCAAATCATTGAAAATATTTATCATGTGGGCGACAACGAGTGCTCTGTTTATATGGTGGATACACAAAGCGACCAGGGATTGGTCCTGATTGATGCAGGCATGAATCTGGATATGATCAAGCAAATTGATTCCCATGGGGTGCGGTTTGAAGATATCCAACATTGCATCCTGACCCATTGCCACATTGACCATATCGGTATCTGTGCTGAATTAAGTCGGGAATTGCCGGACATCAAATTTTATGCCCATGAATTAGACGCGATTCCAATTGAAGAGCCTGACCATGACGGACGGACAGCAGCATCCTGGTACGGAGTAAGGTTTGAACCTGTCAAATTGTATCAGAAATTTCGCTCAGATACTGTCCTCAGATTTGGCAGCTACGATTTCCAATGCATCCACACGCCAGGCCATACACCCGGATCAATATCTGTTCTCGTTGAATTAGAAGGTAAAAAAGTGTTGTTCGGCCAGGATCTACACGGCCCCTTTAATGAAAGCTTTTTATCTGATCTACAGGATTATCAGATATCCATGCAAAAACTCCTGGATTTGGAAGCAGATATTCTATGTGAAGGACATTTTGGCATTTTCCAGCCGGGTAATCTGGTCAGACAATACATTGACAAACACAAGCACCAGAATCAGCCCTGATTAAAACCAGCTTTATCTGGAATATGAGGGCATGTATGTGGGAAAAGATTAATTAGAGAGCATGGATAATGGAAAATGACTTGATATCAAAACAGCAGCTTGAACTATTGACCCGGGAAGCAAAAAGGCTTGGAGCAAGTGCTTCGGCTATTATATCGTCCAAAGAGATTCTGGTGAAAGATGATTTGGCAGCACTTTGTAACGGAGAGTATCCCTGCCCAAATTATGGGCTTGCAGCAAGCTGCCCACCCAATGTGGAAGGCCCGGTCGAATTTAGAAAGTGGCAGGCACAGAGCAATTATTCCATTACCGTGAAAATAGAATTGCCTGCATCAGTCATGTTTTCCGATGAGCGTAAGGGTGTGATGCAACTGCTTCATCAAATTGTAGCAGCAATAGAGCACAAAGCCATTGAAATAGGTTTTGAAAAATCAAAAGCGTTTGCCGGCGGATCATGTAAAGAATTGTTTTGCGACGATCAGGAAAAATGTTGCGTTGTAGCAGAAAACAAATCCTGCCGTCATATAGAGTCTGCTCGCCCATCCATGTCGGGTTTTGGTATCGATGTCACCCAGTTGATGATGTCTTCCGGGTGGGCGGCCCAGAAAGCGAAAGATGCAAGTTTATCCAATAAAGATGCCATAAGCTGGGTGGCAGGACTAATCATGCTTGCCTGAAATGCATGAGTTTATTGATAGTTTTATGTTCAGTTTATTGAATTTTCAATAGTATACGTCTTTAGACTTTCTTAAACTGGGCAGTAGCATCAAGTGCATCAATGGCTTTTTTAAACAGAATGTTTTTCTTCTCTTTTTCAATCCAATATGATCGGTCATTAAAACAGGGATACGCATTCGTACAGAGAACAGGCCGCTGCTCAAATGACAAGAAACATCCGGTTTTAAGTAAAACAGGACACTGGTCTTTTCTATTGTTGCAGATCAATTTTGCCAACGCCGCCTGCTGTTCTTCCGGCATATGAAATATTGCAATAAAAAAATCTACATGGGATAGGTTTCTCGGAAAATGCCATTTGCAGCAGTCTCCCCTGCATGTGGGAATGGATGCTTTGCACGCTTGAGAATATCCTTTTTGAGCTGCAATAGTTTCCATCTGATATTTTAAGGCGATGATTTCCTTGACCTGTAATTCGGCAAGTCCTATCTCATTTTGGGATAATTTTTGGAACCCACGCATTGCTATCATCAGATTTTTGTGCATTTCAGCCTGTACTATTTGCATTTTTCAAGACCTCTTCCATTGCATTCTATTGTTGTTTTTAATATAGTTTAACACAAAAAAGATCTTGAACTGAAATATATATCAATTATTTGCAAAGGCTTATACAGATGGACACTCTCTATAGTTCGACTAAACCACCGACTCTTAAGATATATCATGAATTAATGGCAAACAAGGTGGGTGAAATCCTCCTGGTATCCTGCCCGTACGATGCATTTATCATGGAGGAGGAAGGTCGTCTTTCAACAAGGATTATTAATGAGTACAAAGGGCTTAACCTTTCAAAGCCTCCAAGACTTACATGGGTGTCTTCGGCATCAGAGGCATTTGGGATGCTGGAAAGTAAGAGATTTGATTTGATTCTTGCCATGCCGAGCCTGGATGGAATGGATGTATATTCCTTTGGTGAACAAGTAAAGAAAAGATATTCTGACCTGCCCTTTTTCATGTTGCTGCATAATACCTGTGATATTGATAAATATATTGGCGTGGATAATTCAACGGCTATTGACCGGACATATATCTGGGGTGGGAATGCCGACCTTTTGCTGGCCATTATCAAGAATTTTGAAGATGAAATGAATGTTGCCTTTGATACCAAGAATGCCAATGTCAGGGTGATCATCCTGGTGGAGGATTCTCCGTATCATTATTCTTCTTTTTTACCGGTGCTTTACAAACAGATTGTGATGCAGACCCAGTCTGTTATCGAGGACTCCATTAATGAAGAACACAGGCTGTTAAAAATGCGGGGTCGGCCTAAAGTATTGGTTGCCCATAATTATGAAGAGGCCATTGCCCTTTATGAAAAGTATAAACCATATCTGTTGTCAGTCTTTTCAGATATGCGGTATTTAAAAAACGGAGTGGAGGATGAATCCGCCGGATATAAGCTTCTCACAAAGATTAAAAAGGAAATTCCGGATTTGCCTGTATTGATTCTGAGTACGGAGAACCATAATAAGGAAAAGGTGGTTGATATCCCGGCAGTATTTATCAATAAGAATTCAAATAATTTAAATGACCGGATTAAAAATTTTTTTGTATCATATCTCGGGTTCGGTGCTTTTATTTTTCGACTGCCCAATGGAGAAGAAATTGCCCGAGCAAGTGATTTAAGGGCCATTGAAAAACTTCTGCCTGAAATTCCTGATGAATCCATTGTCTATCATGCCATGAACGATGATTTTTCAAGATGGTTCATGGCCAGAAGTGAAATTGATTTCGCACTTAAGCTGAAGCCTTATAAGATCAGTGATTTTCCAGACCCCCAGGACATGAAGAAATTTTTAGTTGAGAGTATTCATGCCAGGCGGAAGGGATCAAGACAGGGACAGATTATTGATTTCGATTCTGAAAAGTTTGATTCAGATACGGATTTTATGAAAATCGGGAACGGATCTCTTGGCGGAAAGGCCAGGGGGTTGGCTTTTATGGCATCCCAGATAAGGCGGGACTCTTCTTTGCGGGATAAGTTTCCAGACGTGGATATCAGCATTCCCCAGACCTTTGTGATTTCAACGGAAGGGTTTAAAACGTTTATTGAAGAAAATAAACTGGCAAGGCTTCTTGAGTCTGATGAGGAACTGGAAGACGACCATATTGTTGAGCAGTTTGTCCAGGCCAGATTTCCAGACTGGTTGGAAAAAAACCTTCAAGCCTATTTACAGAGTGTCAGATATCCCATTGCCGTCAGGTCCTCCTCCCTTTTTGAAGACGCCCATTATCAGCCCTTTGCAGGACTTTATAATACCTATATGCTCCCCAACTCCCACCCAAATCTTGAAAAGCGGCTTGAACAGCTGATTATGGCAATTAAACTTGTCTATGCTTCTACGTATCTCAAGGCGCCAAGATCCTATTCAAAATCGACCATGCATCGAACCGAAGATGAGGAAATGGCTGTAATTCTCCAGCAATTGACCGGCATGGCGCATAAAAATCTTTTTTATCCTGTAATTTCAGGCGTGGCCCAGTCCTATAATTTTTATCCCATCTCCCATTTAAAAGCAGAAGAGGGTATTTCCTATATTGCCATGGGGCTTGGAAAGATTGTCATGGAAGGCGGTAAGACCTTAAGATTCTGCCCCAAATATCCTCAGTTCTTACCCCAGTTTTCTATTGTAGACGATATCCTTGAAAATTCCCAAAAATATTTTTATGCACTGAAACTCGACGAATTTCCGGATGCCGATAAATTTATATCCGGCTCCACTGAAGACTCAACCCTTGCAAAACTCGATTTAATTGATGCAACCGATCATCCGATTATCAGGTTTTTATCCTCCACCTTTTATGTCCAGGACAACAGGATCAGGGATTCTTTTTCCAATAAAGGCTTCCCGGTATTAACCTTTGCCAATATTTTAAAATACAATTCTTTTCCCTTGGCCCAACTTCTTGAAGAGGTCACCAAAATCGGCAGCAAATGGATGGGGTCTTCTGTTGAAGTCGAATTTGCAGTTAATTTATTGGAGGATGAAAATCAGAAACCACAATTCTCGTTACTTCAAATCAGACCCATGGGGAGATATAAACAAAATCTCGGTGTTAAAATTGGAAAAAAAGAAATTTCGGAGGCATTCTGTTATTCTACGCTTTCGCTTGGGAACGGAGAATACAAGGATATCTATGATGTGGTGTATGTGGATCCTGAAACCTTTGACGCGGGAAAAACAATTGAAGTCGCTGCGGAAATAAACAAAATCAATGCCCTGTTTAATGAAAATAACAGAAAATACGTTTTGATCGGCCCTGGCCGGTGGGGATCATCAGACCGGTGGCTGGGAATTCCTGTGGTCTGGAATGATATTTCAAATGTGGGGGTGATGCTGGAAACCACCATTGAAAGCATTAAGGCCGATCCTTCCCAGGGATCCCACTTTTTCCAGAATATTACTTCCCTTGGTATCAGTTATATTACCATATCAGATAAGGGAGATGATTTTATTGATTATGAATTTTTCAGGTGCCAGACATGTGAAAACACAACAACCTATTTAAAGCATATAAAATTTGAAAATCCCATAAAAATTCTTGTGGACGGAAAGACATCACTGGCAGTATTGATGCCCTATAAAAACGATGATCCGGATTACACGATGGATGACATCCCGGTCATTGATTCATGATAAAGCCCATGGTTTTCGCATCAATATTACCCCCGCTTAAAATAATCCCGGTCTTTTTTTTGGGTGCAATCTTTTTGCTGAGAAGAGCTGCAAGGCCAAGGACACCGGAGGGCTCTACTACAAGCTTCATTCGAAAGAATAGAAATTGTACCGCATGGATAATATCTTTTTCCGAAACTGCGACCATATCGTCAACATGTTCCAATACCAGGGGAAAGGTTATTTTTCCTAAGGATGAAGTTCTTGTGCCGTCGGCAATGGTAGCGGGATTTTTCACCGTGTGAAGGATCCCGGTTTTAAATGACCGACAGGCATCATCTGCAAGTTCCGGTTCTACGCCAATAACTGTGCAGTCAGGATTCACACCTTTTGCAGCAATGGCGCTGCCACTTAAAAGTCCTCCGCCACCACAGGGGGTTAACAGCATGTCAAGGGGGCCTGCCTGGTCAAATAATTCCAAGACAGCGGTTCCCTGACCAGCGATGACATCCAGATGGTCAAATGGAGGGATCATTGTCAGCCCCTGTTCTTTCTGGATTTTTAACGCAAGACCTTCCCGGCTTTGGGTTTGAGGGTCATATTCAATTACATTGGCACCATAGCCTTTTGTCGCGGCAAGCTTTATGGCAGGGGCGTTACCGGGCATGACAATGGTTGTTTTAACATTGAGCATCTTTCCCACCAGGGCCACAGCTTGAGCATGATTCCCGGATGAATAGGTGATGACTCCGTTTGATTTTTCTTCGCCGGAGAGCTTTGAAATACTGTTAAACGCACCCCGAAATTTAAACGCACCTGTTTTTTGGAAATTTTCACACTTTAAATGAACGTCGGCGCCCACAAGGTTGTTCAATGTCCCGGATGTCATGGTGGGTGTTATATTGGCATAGCCTTCTAATCTCTCACGGGCCTTGATGATCCTGCTAAACATTGATAGACTCCCTCAAGTTTATTGTTTTGGAGTCCATTATTCCAGGTTGTCTGTGATAAGTAAATATTTTTGGCGTCTATTTTTTAAAGAATAAAAATCTTGCGTTTGCTTTAGAAAATGGATTGCTTTAAGTTAAAGAGAGTTCTTTATTGTAAATATTATGTAGTCTTTTTCTAAGGATCTTTTTTCAATGGAATTTTTCAATAATTTTTCAAAATTTTCAAAGGGGTTTGACAATTGCATTACAACCATTGATTCCCATACTGAAGGGGAATCCACGCGTCTGATCGTCAATGGTTTGGGGGATATCAAAGGAAAAACCATGATGGATAAGCTTGAATGGTTTAAATCCCGATATGATCATATCCGGTGTCTTTTGACAAAAGAACCCAGGGGTCCCAAGATTCTGGCAGCTCTTGTGACCGGAAATGTTACTCCTAATGCAAAGTTTGGACTGATATACATGGATGCCAAACGATATCCCTATCTTTGCGGGCATGCAACCATTGGTGCCGTAGCAACCCTTGCAAGAGCAGGTTTCCTTGTGCTTGAACAGGGGGAAAATTCTGTGCTTGTGGATACCCCGTCAGGGCTGATGGAGGCCAGGGTGTTTGTTCAGGAAGATACGCTCGATGCTGTGGCCATCAATATGGTGCCCTCCTTTGTTTATGCTACAGATCAAGAGATCAAGGTTGAAGGGTTTGGAACGATAAAAGTGGATCTTGTCTGTACAGGCGGTTTTTTTGCCATGGTCGATTCACATCAAATCCGAATGGAGCCGGTTTTGGAAAATAAGGAATTTTTAACGGATCTGGGCATGAAAATTATTGATGCTGCCAATGAACAGCTTACCGTGTCCCATCCTGTCAGGCCGGATGTCAGAACCATTGATGTCACAGAATTTTATGATTCGCAGCATGATGAGGGAAACGCCTCTGGCAAAGGCATGGTCATTTACGGGGAATCCCATGCAGACCGATCTCCCTGCGGTACCGGCACGGCTGCGAAACTAACCCTGCTTCATCATTATGGAAAAATCAAAATGAATCAGAGATATATTAATTACAGTCCTCTGGGTACGTCTTTTGACGCGATGCTTGTAAAAAAGAAAAAAATCGGGTCTGTGGAGGGTTTTGTTGTGCAGATTAAAGGCATGGCCTATTTAACCGGTGTTCATCATTTTATCGTTGAAGAAAATGATCCCTTTCAACAAGGCTTTATCATGTAATGAAAACTGTTGCAGATATCATTTTGCATAATGGCAATATTCAAACCCAGGATGGTTTTCATCCAATGGCCCGGGCCGTTGCCGTATCAGGCAAGAGGATTTTAAGTGTCGGGTCTGACAGGGATATTTTGGGTTTGGCTTCAAGCCACACACAAGTGATTGATCTTGATAACAGATTGGTATTGCCGGGATTTATTGATACCCACTTTCATTTTTATGAGTGGGCGTTGAACTATGACAGTATTGATTTTTCACGGGTCGGCTCGTTTAAGGAAATGGAAAACGCTGTTTCAAACAAGGCCCTGGCCCTTGGCGAGGGTAACTGGGTGTTGGGCCAGGGATTTAATGAGTCGGACTGGCCTGAAAATAAAATACCGGATCGGTATGATCTTGACAGGATTGCACCCAATAACCCGGTTTGTATCTGGAGATGTGACCTTCATTTGTCTGTTGCCAATTCTCTTGGCTTAAAGCTTGCCAAAATCGGTTTTGAAACCCCTGATCCAGAAGACGGTGTGATTGCAAAGGATACATCCGGCCGTCCCACAGGTGTTCTAAAAGAGCTTGCCTCAAACCTGATCAGGAATGTCCTGCCTAAACCTTCCCGTGCAGCCGTGCTTGAAAATATGCAAAAAGCCGTAGGCGATGCCCATAAATTTGGACTTACATCCATCCATGATATCCGGCTCATGGGAGGACTTGACGGCGCAGATGCGTTAAAGGCATGGCAGCAGCTTCATCGGGAAAACAGGCTTCATATCCGTTGTCATGTGGCTCTTCCCGGGGAAATGACAGACCAGGCCATTGATTTAGGGCTTTGTACAGGGTTTGGGGATGACCTTTTAAAGATCGGTTATTTAAAGTTTTTTTCCGACGGAGGCATGGGCGCAAGGACCGGCTGGATGACAAAAAAATATCTTGATGCAGAATTTGGTATGCCCTTAACCCCGGTTGCGGATATTGAAAGGGCTGTGTTAAAAGCCGATCAGGTCGGATTGAGCGTCATGGTGCATGCTGTTGGTGACCGGGCCAACAAAGAAATTATAGCCATGTTCCAGAGGATTGAAAGCCATGACCGGACCCGGTGTATAATCCCCCATCGAATCGAGCATGTTCAGATGATTCTGCCCGAAGATCTTGAAAAACTTTCAACGTTGAAAAACATTGCTGTCTCCTGCCAGCCCAACAACTTAAGCCTTGATATCTCCATGATTGATTCCTGTGCAGGGCCCAGAGGAAAGTATGCCTATGCCCTGAAAAATATTTTAAAAACAGGTGTTCCCCTGATGCTCAGTTCTGATGCCCCTGTGGCAGATCCCAATCCTCTGGCAGGGATTTATTCTGCTGTTACAAGAAAAAGAATGAATAAGACCCCGGAGAAGGGATGGTATGTGGAGCAGGCACTCAGTGTTGAAGAAGCCGTTAAAGGGTATACGATCACCCCGGCTGTGGCGTCAGGGACAGGGGATTGTCTGGGGTCCATTTCAAAAGGAAAGATTGCGGATATCATTGTTCTTGACCAGGATATCTTTAAGATTGATCCTGATGGGATCGCTGATACAAAAGTGGATATAACCCTTTTTGATGGAAGAATTGTCCATGAAAGATGAATCATCACACATGACCACGACATATCTTCAAACGATTTTTAATCGGTCGGCTGATGGTTTGATGATCTGTGATGCCAAGGGAACAATCCTAAAGCTTAATCGTGCGGCTGAAATCTTAAACGGGGTAAAGGCATCTGAGGTTCTGGGAAAAGATGTTAGAACCCTTGTAAAAGAAGGACAGATTGACAGGTCAGCCACCCAGGAAGTCCTTGAAACAAAACGCCAGGTCAGTGTAATTCAGACGACACCGCGATCAAAATATACCTTGCTGGTTACGGGAACCCCGGTTTTTGATGATCACCATAATATTGTTTTTGTTGTTATAAATGAACGGGATATTTCTCTTATTGAAAGCATGAGAAAGGAGCTTGCGCTTGCACGGCAGGAATCTGAAAAAATTAAGGATGAGTTGACCGAGTTAACCCTGCTTGAATTAAAAGAGAACAATATTGTGGCCCAGAGCGATTCAATGAAGCAGACTTTAAAGCTTGCCTTAAAACTATCTGTTATTAATGCTTCCAATATTCTGATCCAGGGAGAATCCGGGACAGGCAAAGGGTTGCTGGCAAAATTCATTCATAAACACAGGACGGGGAGTAAAATGCCGTTTATTCAGATCAATTGTGCAGCCCTGCCTGAAAACCTTCTAGAGGCTGAATTGTTTGGATATAAAAAGGGAGCGTTTACCGGAGCCAGTGAAAAAGGAAAGATAGGTTTGTTTGAATTGGCATCCGGGGGCACGATTTTCCTTGATGAAATCGGGGAAATGTCCATCGGGGTACAGGCCAAGCTGTTGAAGTGCCTGGATGATCACGAAATTATGCCTATTGGTGGTACCGTCCCAAAAAAAATAGAATGCTCGATTATTGCCGCCACAAACCAGGACCTTGACTCCCAGACATTCAATAAGAAGTTCAGGCTGGATCTTTTTCACAGGCTTAATACATTTACGCTTTTGATTCCACCATTGAGACATCGGCCTGAGGATATTCTTGAGCTGGTTCGAATAACCCTGAAAAAATATAACAAACAATACAATCGCAGAGCACGTATCGGTTACAAGGCTTTTGAGACACTTCAAGCTTATGACTTCCCGGGGAATGTCCGGGAACTGATCAATATCATTAAGCAGGCCATTGTTATGTGTGACAGACGGTCTTTGGATGATTATCTGGTAAAAGCATTAAACAAGATCACGCCCCTTGGAACAAAAGTGCAACCAATGAAAGAAGGCAGCACTCTTTCGGATAAAATATGGGCGGTTGAAAATGAAATATTGATGCAGGCAGCTATGAAATGCCTTACCACCAGGGAGGCAGCCAGCTTTTTGGGAATCAGCCAGCCCTCTGTGGTCAGAAAATTTAAAAAGCACGGGATTGCTATTATAAAAAAGTAACAGTGATCCGTTTTTGTATCAGGCATGTGGATAAGCCTTCTATTTAAGGCTTTGGATGGATATAATTTTGATCCATTTTTAAATCGGATTATATATTCAATTATTTTAGATGGTTGAATACATATTGATGATTCATATGTAAATCAAAATAGATTTTTTACAATTATTAAAACTTTTCTGAAATCAAAATCCTTTTAATTTCAGATAGTTAATAAAAAAATTAATATATGGTACAAGAATTGCACCGAATTAAAATTTTAAATGCAGCTAAAATCGTATGAACTAGTAATAAGGTATAGGATGGTTGAATGAAAAATAAATCTTGGAAGCCCTGGATTTTATTATCCCCCTCTTTGATAGCTGTCTTTCTCCTTTTGGTTATACCCATCTGTTTTGTGATTGTATATAGTTTTTGGCTCAGAGCACCAAGTGGTGCGGACATCCCCGCCTTTCAATTTGGTAATTATGCTAAATTTTTTGCAGATTTTTTTTATCCGTCCATCCTTTTAAATACACTTCGTGTTGCCCTTGAAACGGTTATTTTATGCCTGATCCTGGGCTACATCCCGGCATATTTTTTTTATAAGACGGAATCCCGGTTCAAACCCTTTCTCATGATACTGGTCATGCTGCCATTCTGGATCAGCTTTATCATCCGGACCTTAAGCTGGATAAACATCCTGGGAGATTCCGGGTTGATCAATCACCTGCTGCTGAAGTATAATATCATCTCCACTCCTTTGGCCATGCTGTATAACGAAGGGGCCGTCATCATGGGCCTTTTACAATACCTTTTGCCATTCATGATTTTAAATATTTACGTCAGTCTTGATGGCATTGATAAAAGCCTGGCTGAAGCGGCAAAAAGCCTTGGATGCACAGAATGGCAGGCCTTCAAAGAAGTGACACTTCCTTTAAGCCTGCCAGGTGTGAGTGCCGGGTGCCTGCTTGTTTTCGTGTTGACCTGCGGGACATACCTTCCCCCGATGATTCTAGGTGGTCCTGGAAATGAAATGATCGCAAACCTGATCTTCAAGCGGATAATCGGAACCCTTGACTGGCCGTTTGGTTCGGCCATCAGTGTTATTTTAATGGTGCTGTTGATGGTCATTGTCTACACCTACAACCGATATATGGGCATCGGCCAGATATTTAAAACACTAAGCAATGAATCGTAACAATGGGTCGTAACAGGGAAGAAATATGAAAAAATTTATTTCAGGATGGTCATTGATAAAAATATTTACACTCCTGGTTTATATTTGGATGTTTACCCCGATTATTGCCGTTGTCCTTCTCTCATTTAATCCCCAGCAGTTTGGATCATTCCCAATGGAGGGGTTCAGTTTCAAGTGGTATGTAAAGCTCTCGCATAATTCAACTATTTTGGATGCCTTTAAGAATTCCCTGGTGCTGGGGTCCTGCACAGCGGTATTGGCCACGGCTTTTGGCGTGCCTGCCGCCATGGCGTTTATTCGATATGAGTTTAGGGGCAAGGAATTTTTAAACACCCTTTTAATTGCACCCATCATGATTCCAGAGGTTGTATTGGGGGTTGCTTTATTGTTATTTATCAGGTGGCTGCAACAACCAAAGAGTTTTGCCCTGCTGCTCATAGGTCATGTGGTTTTAACCCTGCCCTATGTCCTTCTTATTGTCCAGGCAAGACTTGTAGGAATTAAAAAGGAATATGAGGAAGCCGCATTGTCCCTTGGCGCAAACCCGTTTCAAACATTCAGGGAAATTACGTTTCCCTTGCTGGCACCTGCGATCTTAGCTGGAATGCTGTTCGCCTTTACCATTTCCTTTGATGATGTAACAGCAACGCTTTTCTGGGCCACGGCACAGAATCAGACCGTTCCTGTGAAAATATTCGGTATGCTGCGAAACTCCATCAGTCCTGAAATTAACGCCCTTGGTGCGGTCATGATTGTTCTGACGGTTTCGACCCCTCTTCTTGCAGGATATATCTCAAGAAAGTTTGCAAAAGGAATAGGAAAATAAACAAAGGTTTAAGCATCAAGGCGGCACATAATATTATTAGTTTAATTCTAAGGAAAAAGGAGAAAAAGAATGGGAAAAGATTTGAAGAGAAAGTTTGATGATGTTTATGAAAGTTATCAGCAAGGCAACATTTCAAGACGTGATTTTGTAAAATTTCTTGGCATTTCCGGCGCTGCATTGGGACTGATTGGCGGTCCTTTTGGGCTTGTACAAAACGCATTTGCTGCAAAATCAATTACCTTACATTCCTGGGGCGGGTCAACCTCTGAAGCATTAAGAAAATTTGCATTTGATCCTTTTACCAAAGCCACTGGAGTTAAAGTGATTGATGCTGCATTTACGGGTATGGCTGCATTTTTAACACAGGTAAAAGCCTCTTATCCACCCGGCGGAGAATTTAATATCGCCCATTTAAGCGCTGTTTATGATTATGCCCGCTACACAGATCTCGGGTTTGGTGTTGAACTGGATGAAAGTAAAATACCCAATCTCAAGAATGTAATGAGCAAAATGACCAACACCCTGAAAGGAATCAGTAAGGGAACTCTTTCTGCCGTGCCTTATGATTTAGGCCAGACAGGTATTGCCTATAATACAGATAAAATATCCAAGGAAAAAGCTGAAAAACTTGGTGCATCTTTATTATATGACAAGAGCCTTAACGGAAAACTTGGATCATGGGGTGGAGACCACATCACCAACATGTGGTATGCAGCGCTTCATACGGGACAGGACCCGAACAATATCAAAGACGAGAAAGCAGTCTGGGCGGCTTTGAAAGAACAAAGAGGCATGATTAAAAAATATTGGGCATCCGGTTCCGAGCTGATGAGTCTTCTGGGAAATGGTGACATCTATGCCACTGTTGCCTGGTCAGGCAGGGTAGGATTACTGCAGAAAGAGGGGCATCCAATTGGATATCTTGCACCGGAAGGTACTTATTCCTGGATGGAATACATGTATGTCCTTAAGGGGACAGACCTTGACGTGGCTCAAAAGCTACTCAATTTTATGCTTGAACCCGAAGCTGCCAAAGCCGTTTCCATAGGCATGGGCTATCCGCCAAGTCTTGACCCGACAAAAATTGCCATGCCGGATGAAATCAAAAAATTACCGGCATTTGACCCTACAGGCACGTTAGAGGGGTATAAGTTTGCAGATCCTGCATATTGGAATGCCCATCAACTTGACTGGGCTGAAAAATGGGACAGGATTATGGCCGGCAAGTAAGTTAATCACAAATGTCTTCAGACCCCGGCCTGGCCGGGGCCTGAAGATTAATTTGCCCGAAGATTACTTTAATGGATAATTTGGGAGCGTATGGCTTTGAAACAGGAAAAAGACCCTGCATTTGTAAAATTTACCGGGATTGAAAAACGGTATGGAAAAGTTGTTGCAGTTAAAAAGATGGACCTTGAAATTCCGGAAGGGTCCCTGGTAACACTTTTAGGCCCCTCTGGATGCGGCAAAACAACACTTTTACGAATGCTTGCAGGCTTGGAGGAACCAACCCATGGAGATATCTATATCAAAGGCAAACGGATCAATGATACTCCGATCCACAAAAGAAACTTAGGGATGATATTTCAGAACTATGCACTTTTTCCCCATAAAACCATTTTTGATAATGTGGCGTTTGGACTTAAGTACAGGAGTGCGTCAAAAGCCATTATGAAAGAAAAAGTTGAAAAAGCTCTGGAAACAGTCCGGCTTCCCGGAGTCGGGGACAGGATGCCATCCCAGTTATCAGGTGGCCAGCAACAGCGTATTGCTCTTGCAAGAGCCATTGTTATTGAACCGGATGTGTTGTTGATGGATGAACCCTTATCAGCTCTTGATGAAAATTTAAGGGAAGATATGAGAAGAGAGATTGACAATCTCCAGCAGGCTTTGGGAGTGACCACTATCTTTGTTACCCATGATCAGAGAGAGGCATTGTCCATGTCAGATAAAGTTGTGGTTATGAAAGACGGTTTTGTTCAGCAGGAAGGTGATCCTGAAGAGGTTTATAACAATTCGGTCAACCATTTCGTTGCAGATTTTCTAGGGCATTCCAATTTTCTCAATGCCATTGTAAATGAGAAACAAGACGATTATTTGAGTGTAACCCTGGAAGATAACACTACCTGCCTTGCGGTTCCGGCAGGAACATTTAACAAAGGGGACAAGGTGGAAATGGTAATCCGGGCGCAAAAATTTAACCTGGGTTACAGAGCCGACCATGTTCCGGAACAAGGGGAGAATGTTTTTTTCGGAAAGATTGTGGATCGCAGTTATATGGGAGGAGAAGTCAGTTATTTTATAGAACTTGAAAACAAGCTTGTGCTGCATGCAATAAACTTTGTCAAACGATCTCCATATCGGCGGGGTGATGAGGTTTTTATGAAAGTTATGCATGAACACTGCCGGTTACTTAAAATTTGATGACGATAGATTTTTCAGGGCATAAAATGATCCGAAAAAGTTTTGGCTGGATTAAGAAACATCTTGATCCTTCAATGAGCTATATTATTTTTGAAAATGATTTAACCAAACAGCGTCTTTCTATTTTTTCCGAATCCCTTATCGCATATCAATATTTAAAAAAGGGAAATTATGCCTGGAAAAAAGTTTATGATTCCAAATACTCAAAAGAATACCTGGTCATAAAAATTGATCCGGAAAATGAAGATGAAACATTGGGAAAAGTCCTGGGATATGGATTCCCTAAAGATACTGTATACTATTTGTACAAGGCCGAAAAGAGGTTGTATTGAGTTTGATGGAACCCGTTAGGAAAAAGATCCGTAATGTGGATGTTTCCGGACGGCTTGGAAATGAAATTTTTGTTTAAAGGAATATGGTAATGGAAAGTTATGATCGTTCAATAAACATAGTGTTCAAACATTCAGGGAAAAAAATAGAAGTCGGTCTTGCCGCTTTGACAAAAACCGTGATTGAATTTTTTGATATCTATGGGACGAAAACGCTTGCAGGAAAACAATTCTGCAGCATCACAAAAGAGGGCGATGGGGTGTACAAATTTTCCAAGCTTTTGGAAAAAACAGGATATCCAAATGATCCGGCAGGTTTTTTTACTGAGGTTTTATCGGTCATTGTTAATGGGGAAATGAAAAAGATAATAGTGAATCAGATTGAGATTCCTCATCTCATGCTCATGGCAATCCTTGAGCAGGTACTCCCGGGATATGGATATATTTCCATTAAAAATACCCATCAGCTTGAGCAAGCCACTCATCTTGCCGTTCCTGAAAAAGACCGGGAACAACTCCAGCAGGTGATTGAAACATATCCGGTAAGGTTGTCACGCCATACCATTCGTCAGATGCTGGTATCAAAGGATGTGGCTTATCAGTATCTGCCGTTTATCGAAGAGCTGGATTCCGGCGGTCATACCAACACCTGGATTGGCCAGTTCCATGACGGCCTCTTGGAACAGATGTACCAGAACCGGGTCATCTTTCTTTTAAATATGGCCTGTCCCGTTTATTGCAGGTTTTGTTTCAGAAAACATAAAGATTCCAGGAATGAAAAAAACCCGACGGTGGAGGGTGTTCAAAAAGCGGTCCGGCATGTAAAGGATTCGCCATCCATCAAAGAAATTGTTGTTACCGGAGGTGATCCCTTCATGAACAGGGCCAATATGGCGGCTACCATAGACGGGCTCATGCAGGTGGATCATGTTCAGACTCTCCGTCTTGCCACACGATCCATTGCTTATTATCCGGATCTTTTCCTTGAAAATGAAGGTGCTTATCTGAAATACCTCAAGCAAAAGAATTTTGAACTTCAGCAGCACGGCAAAAGGATGGAAGTGGCCACCCATTTTATTCATCCGGATGAAGTGTCGCCTGAAAGTCTTGAGATTATAACCGATCTTGTCAACAATGGCATTGCCGTGTATGTTCAGACTCCGTTTTTGAATGACTGCAATGACAAAGGCCCTGAACTGGTAAGACTTTTCAGCCTGTTGCGGGGCGCCGGTGCCGAACTTCATTATATTTATATTCCCTGCAGTCCCATCCACGGGAACAGCATTTACTGGAGTTCTTTGTCCCATGGGATAAAGATTGCCAATCATCTTCGGGCTCACCTGTCTGACAGGATTATTCCCAGCATCTGTACGGCAACCCCCATTGGAAAAATTGACTGGTATACAAGTGGATGGGCAGTGGAGAAGGTGAAAGACAATGAGAATTTTGTCTGGATCAGAACGCCCTATACACCGGGTTATTTTAAAGCCTTTGCCCCCCTTGCCGCTGAGCTTGACAATATAAGGGTCAATGATGAAGGCACCATTGATATTCAGTATATGGCGCAGATCGGGGATGAAACTCTTCTTCATGGGCCCAGACCCAAAAGAATTGCCAATGAAAAAGAGTCTTTATCTGCTGGTGATATTGAAACCCTTAAATTTATTTTAGTTAATGAAAGACAGACAGGGTCATCCATTGTAAATACGGGTTTTGAAAAACTTTCGCGGCTCCACGAAACCAGGGTTGAGATTGATGCTCTCGCATCTGAAAGCGAGATCAATTATATCAGATCAGATGACAGGATTACAGATGTCATTATATCCTCGTCAAAGGATGCCATAGAATCTCTTTTTTATATTAAAAAACTCATTAAAGACTTAAAGGATATTCCCCATGTAAATGCCGTCCGGCTTTTAAGCATGAAGTTTAACAATGAGCCCCAGGCTTATACACGGGCTGTGATCAATACTCTTGGGGATTTGAATAATCTTTGTGTGGTGAATCCTTTAAGACTGGAAATCGAAACCTGGTTTACCCTGTCAGATGAGTTAACCGATGCCCATACAAAACTTGCCGGAAGATTAAACAACAAGGGCATAACCGTATATTGCAATACCGCTCTTTTAGGGGGTATCAATGATTCAGATGAACATATCCATTCTCTTGCCTATAGTGTACGAAAAGCAGGAATCGAATTTCATCACCTCTATGTTGCAGGGCTTCCCATTCAGCAAAAATGGAATATAGACCACCCAGTGGATTCCTATGATGTAGTTGATATTGCCACAAAAGTCAGAAGAGAAGGATCAGGAAGAGAGATCCCGAGATATATGATTGCAACCTGCTTAGGGGAAGTGGATTATGGCCTGACATCATCTTTTGTTCACGATAATGGTCAACTAAAGATAAAGCCTGGTTGTTATGATTTGTTCTATTATAAAAATTTGGATGAAAAGTTTGTGCTTCCCAAAGGCGTTACCACAGATGATGATGGATCTCTTGTGGTGCCCATAGAAGGGCTTATAAAAACAAGCGAATTCCCTGTTTCCTAGGTAAAACAAAATGATGAAATATCCCTATATCGCATATAGTGAAAAAATTAAGATTCACCCCATCTTTAAAAATTTGACAGGTGATCCCCTGGTCGTAGACATGTCGATTTACTCGACTCTTTTTGATACCATTGATGTCAGGGATCAGAAAGGGTTCCAGAAGCATCTGGATGATGATATGAAAAACAGATACTCATGGGGGGTTTCGTCCTATCTTGAAAATCGGGAAATTGTATTGTCGCAATGCCCCCAGATGGTTGAGGAACAACGGTTTTACCATCTGGGTCTTGATGTAATTGTTTCTCTGGATACCCCCCTGCATTCCCCTTTGGATGCAAGGGTTATGGAAAGTGGATATGAGGCGGGCGAAGGAAATTATGGCGGCCACGTCCTTTTAATGCATCAAAGCCCATATTTTGAAATTTTTTACAGCTTTTACGGCCATTTAAATCGGGAAAGGCTCCCTGCCATTGGTACAGAATTTTCGGCCGGAGAAGCCTTCTCCTATATCGGGGATTTCCATGAGAATGGGAACTGGTTTTACCATACCCACCTTCAGGTCATTACTCAAAAAGGACTTGAACAGGGATATCTTTCCAAGGGATATTGTGCAGCCAAAGACCTGGCTATAATGGAGTCCTTATGTCCGTCGCCTTTGTCCCTGTTCAAAATTTGATCACGTAACCTGTAAATGGAGGTATGCCGTGGATGTTAACCAGATTCTCCCACAGGTTGATCTTCCCCCAAATATGATCCACCTGGGATTGGGGCAGCCGAGCAACCATTTACTCCCCATAAAAGAGTTGGAAAAAGCGGCTGGTCATTGCTTGTCAAAAGAAAATAGTTTTTTTCTTGCCTATGGAGAAGAAAGGGGCAATGCTAACTTCAGGCAAACCCTGGCTGATTTTTTAACCGGCCAATATCCAAATCCAGTGGATCCTGGACAATTGTTGATCACCAATGGAAACTCTCAAGCCCTGGATTTTATCTGCACATTGTTTACCCGTCCCGGAGATACAGTGCTGGTGGAGGAACCCAGTTATTTTTTGGCTCTAAGAATATTTGTCGATCACAAACTCAACCTGGTGAGTATCCCCGTGGATGATAACGGGATGGTAACAGATGTCCTCAAAAAAAAGCTTGAAACCCTGAAGCCTTCCTTCCTGTATACCATTCCCACTTATCATAATCCTGCCAGTGTTACCCTGTCTTACAAACGGCGGCAGGACCTGGTTAAAATTTGTGCACAAAAGAATTTGCTGGTGCTGGCGGACGAGGTCTACCATTTTCTCAATTATTCTGATGATCCGCCCCCTCCCATGGGCAACTGGATCGACAAATGCCCCTTGATCAGTCTGGGATCATTTTCAAAGATCCTGGCACCGGGCTTAAGACTGGGATGGATGCATACAAGCCCTGATTTAATTAAAAAAATGGCAAAGTCCGGTGTTTTAGACAGTGGCGGCGGTTTTAATCCCTTTACGTCTGAAATTGTAAATTCAGTCATTTGCCTCGGGTTTTTAAAGGCCAATATCCAACGCCTCAAAAACGTCTACAGTCAAAGGATTAAAATTTTCTGCGATCAATTGCGCATGCACCTGCCGGATCAGGCAGTGTTTAAGGTTCCAAAGGGCGGATATTTTATCTGGGTGCGGTTACCGGATGGTATTGATACCAATTCGTTCAGGCAAGCAGCCCGAAAACAGAATGTGGATTTTCATCCGGGATCTGTGTTTTCACACAATAAAGGATTAAAGAATTACATGCGCCTTTCCTTTGCTTTTTATGATGAAGAAGTGCTGGCAGAAGGTGCCCGCAGGCTTGGGAAAGTGATTTCGGAAAACTTATCTTAACCCTGGTTACAAAGACTTGATTGCCGTTATAGCCATTTTTTTTTTAAAGTCTGAATACAGAGCTTTATAGCCAGTTATGTAGCGAGTTACTCCGCCTTTTTTTAAAATCCCCGATAGTTTTTCGTATAGAATGATCATAGACTTGAGGAGGCACTAAACAACGAATAAAGGCCTAATGAAAAATTGTAAAATCAAGAAAAACAAAAATTGGAACTAAAATGAATAGTTATGGAAAATATAAGGGAATATTCGACTCAAGAATTTTTTTACCGAGATGCAATGTTTCTTAAAGTTTTGATATCATAATATGGGCCTGGATTCAAGGTTTTGTTCGGCCCGTGATGAACTTGATTCAGTAACCTTTCCATAGATTGATCATCCTTGAATTTTTTGTGAGTAAGTGTTACCTACCGTTTTGATATTGGGGGCCATTGAGAATGCCTGCCTCGGGGAAATTATTTTTGGTAAAGAACTTGATATTGATGAGGTGTCAACCGGTATTGCAAACATTGTATTCAACGGAGCAAAATCATAAATGAAACTGACAGATCTTCAAGAACTGATCGATGCAAGATTATTATCACCTTCAAAATCCATAGTTGAAGATGAGGCAAAAAAAATATTTAAATTGTTCCATATCCCGGTTGTGGAAGAAAAGCGGGAGACAGATGTTGCCCAAGTCCTGGATGCCTGCCAAAAAACAGGTTTTCCTGTGGTGATAAAAGGCATTGGTGCAAATATTTTACATAAAACAGAATCAGGCCTTGTTCGTGTTGGATTAAACACTGAGGATCAGGTATGTGATGCTGTTAAGGAAATGAAGAACTCTGCGAAAGATGATATTGAGGCCTTTCTCATACAACCTGTGGTATCAGGGAGAAGAGAGTTTGTTGCCGGCATGTTTAAAGATCCCCAGTTTGGCCCGGTCATTGTGTTTGGCCTGGGTGGGGTATTGACCGAGGCATTAAAAGATATTGTCTTTAAAATCGCCCCGTTAAATGACGCGGATATGGATGATATGTTTGAACAATTATCTTCAAAAAAACTTTTAGCCGAGTTCAGGGGTGAAAAAGCAGTCAAAAAGCAGGCAGTCAAAAAAATTCTCAAAGGACTGTCAGATATTGCTTTAACATATCCGAATATCAGGGAGATCGATATCAATCCTCTGATTATACAGCCTGACGGTTTTCCTGTTGCCGTGGACGGCCTGATTGTCCTGGAAGAGATGAGGCAAGAAAAACATAAGACCTACGATATTGATTTAAATGTATTGGGTTCCTGTTATTATCCAAAGTCCATCGTCTTTATCGGGGCGTCCGCCACTCCCGGAAAATGGGGGCATATGCTTTTAACCAATACCTTATCCCGGGATTATAAGGGCAAGGTTTTTCTGGTAAATCCCAAGGGCGGAAAAATAACCGGGCGAAAGGTGTATAAATCCGTCACTGAAATTGAAGAGGATGTTGAGCTGGCAGTGGTGACCATTCCAGCAAACAAAGTGATTGATCTGATACCGGGTTTGAAAAAGAAACATGTCAAAGGGATTTTGTTAATCACTTCCGGGTTCAGGGAAGTGGGTGTTGAAGGGGCAAAATTAGAGGAAAGACTTGTCCAGGAGGCGTATGATGCAGGGATATTGATCCTTGGGCCTAACACCATGGGAGTATGCAATCCTCATATTGATTTTTATTGTTGCGCTGCCCATGCTTACCCGCTACCGGGTTCTACCGCCCTTGTCTGCCAGTCAGGAAATATGGGGACCCAGCTTCTGGCTTTTGCCGAGCAGCAGGATATTGGTATCCGGGCTTTTTCAGGGTCGGGAAATGAAGCAATGGTCACCATTGAAGATTATATGGAGGCATTTGAAATTGATGACCTGACAAGAACGGTGGTTCTTTATATTGAGAGTGTAAAAGACGGCTCAAGATTTTTTAAAAGTGCAGCAAGAGTATCCCGGAAAAAACCTGTGGTTGTCTTAAAGGGCGGCAGGACCAGAATGGGTGAAAGGGCAGCGTCAAGCCATACCGGGGCCATGGCTTCAGACACAAAAGTCTTTGATGCCGCCTGCAGGCAGGCCGGTATTATTCAAGCGGATCAACCCATGGAACTTCTGGATCTGTCTGCCGTATTTTCATCCCTGCCCCTGCCAAAGGGAAACCGGGTGGCCATCATGACCCTTGGGGGCGGATGGGGCGTGATCACAACAGATCTTTGTGTGGAACACGGACTTGAGGTTCCAGAGCTTTCCAAGAATATTATTGAACGGCTCAACAGGATTCTGCCATCATTCTGGAGTCATGGAAATCCTGTAGATATTGTGGGAGAAGGTGATCCTAATATTCCCAAGATCTGTTTGGAAGAGCTGCTAAAATGGGACGGATGCGATGCGGTCATTCATCTTGGTATTCATGGGAAAAGGGTGCTGGTCAATAATATGATTGAATCGGTGCTCAGAACAGATCATGATATTGACAGGGAAGCGGCACAAAGTTTTAAGGATGCAATACTGCAATTTGAAGAGGACTATACCCGGTATGTGGTCAAATTAACCCAGAAGTATGAAAAACCGGTTCTGGGTGTAAGCCTTTTGACCGATGAAATCAGCAGAACCCTTTACAGGGTTGAAGGATATGAACATAAGAGTGTGTTCTTCCCATCCCCTGAAAGAGCGGTTAAAGCGCTTTGGGGAATGTACCAGTATAATGATTGGCGTAAAAGCCACTCAAATCAGTGATCAAGCCCAGCAAAAGCCGGGCCGGGGCAGGGTCAGACCTGCCCCGGCCCGTTTAAATTTTAAACAGGGTTAAGGGTTTTTTCGATAGTTGTTTGTTGGCTTTTTCAAGGTTTGTCCTGCTTGATATGATGGCTGTCCCTTTTTGAGTTTCATCAATGGTGAAATACTTTTTGGCAATGTCCTGGATTCTTTTTTTATCAAGTCGCAATAATGAATTCTTGAACTGCCGGCGAATGTCATCATCAAGTTTTGTGATATCCCTGTAAAAGGCTTTCATTGCTGACGGCCCAGGAGTTTCAGGCTTGTCGATTTCTGAACAGACCTGTAATATGGCTTCTTTGACATCGGTCTGGGTATAGTCTCCATTTATAATGAAGTCGCAGGCCTTTTTATAGACATCCAGAGTTCTTGCAATGTGGGGATCCCTGTATGATCCGAATGAAAAGATCCCTTCTTCAGTGTTATAGATGGCAAACCCACCGTATGCCCCACCCTTCTCCCTGATTTCACGGTGAAGATACAACGATCTGAGTATTTTGCTGATCACTGCCAGTCCCGAGGAGTCCTCATGGGTGATTCGAACGGTTTTAAATGACTGCCCCACGAAAGAGACCGATGTATTGGTATACCAGCCGTCATAGGGAAGGTCTTGTTCAAAGGATATATCCGGTGTAAAAAAAGATTGCTGAGAATCATTCAAAAGATTCTCATGGATGGACCTAAACTGTTTGTCCGCGCGTATGATGGAACCTGAATCACCAATTACAGCAGGTTTAAAATTTCCCCTTTTTAAAACAGATTGAGCAATTTTGATCAAGTTTTCCGAAAGGATTTCAAGAACTTTATTTTTATTTCCGGTTGTGTTGAATTGCTCGGTAATCTCTTTGATGAGCTGATACTGGGCAATGCCATGCCAGAGCTCATTGATATACGAGGCTTTTGAAAGATGCCTGGAGGCAAGGGAGATGGCATACCTGTGGCCGGTTGAAACAATGGAGGCTTCCATTCCAGCCTGGTATTGCAACAAAAGGCTTTTCAGCCTTTCAAAATCCTGGAAATCGTATTCTTCAATAAACTCTTTTATCAAATCAAATAGTTTTTCAACATTCCGGTCCAGGGCCTTTCCCTGAATGGCAAGAAATGAATGGGGTTCGGCTTTTTTTGAAAAGTAAGATCCTGAGAACGGGGAGACAGATACCCCTCCAGTATAAAGATCCATAATTTCTGCTATTTTGTCATAGGAATTTTTCTTTGTCCCACTGTTTGTAAACGATTGGCAGAAAAACGGTATCAGGGCAAAAAGATCCGGCGGGATGTTGCCGGCACCCATAGGGCAGGTAAAATAGAGGATACCCGAAGTAGCCTTGTCATAACAGGTGGAAAGATTAACATTTTTGATAGTGTCAGGTTTTATGATTTCTATTTCAGGAGGAACATCAACAAGATCCAGAGTCGGCAGAATTGAAACATCTTCTTCTTTTTCCTGAAGTGCTTCAAGGGTTTTGGCATCTTTTCGGATCTGTTCAAGGTCCTGTTTGGTCATCTGCTTTAAAAGATTTTTGAGTTCTTTTTTTGTCTCTTCAATTTCTTTTTGCTCAAGACCCGTATCCGGTTCAAGGGTAAAAAGGACCCTGTGAGGATTTTCAAGGAAATATTGTTTTAATTTATTTTCAAGAAAATCTCCTTTTTTTATATTTTCTTTTAGTTTGTCCAAGTCCGCATCAATATTAATGCAGGATATAGGATCTCCATCATGGATAACCGTACTGGCAAATGAAAGCAGTAATTTTATGCCGAACGGGTAAGGGGTATTGGTGATTTCTTTTCTGTGAAATTCAATCTGGTGGATGGCCGAGTCAATCAGGTTCTGATCAATCCCTTTGTCTGCGATTTCTTGAATGGTTGAAAAAATAATATCTTCAATTTTTTTAACAGAATCTTTGGAGATATCCTTTAAACCGCAGGCAAACATGGTGTCCCGATTATCTGAGTCAAATCCGGTTGAATCTGATAAGGTCGATCCTAAAGTTGAGTCAATCAGGGCTTTTCTTAAGGGAGAAGCAGAGTTTCCCAGAAGAATCTGTTCCAAAACGGTGAGGACAAGGATTTCAAAAGAATCTTTGACATCACAGGTCAGCCAGGCCACACAGGCTTGGTATTTCTTTGAGACGTCTTCCGGGTCGGAGTAAGCATAGACTTGTGTCGCTTTTTGGGGGGTGTCCCATCTGGGTTGAGAGGGGACTTTTGAATCTGTCTCAATTTTTTCAAATTGATTGAGTGCTTTCTCACAGATGAATGAAAGGGTTTCTTCCAAAGGCAAATTGCCGTAGGTGTAAAAATACGCATTAGACGGGTGGTAATATCTGGCATGGAAATCTTTAAGGTTTTCCCAGGTGAGTGTCGGGATGTCAGATGGTTCGCCGCCTGAATTATTCCGATAGGTTGTGTCAGGGTACAGGGCTGTGAGCAGGGATCTTCCCAAAACCTGACCGGGAGAGGACATGGCACCTTTCATTTCGTTGTAGACAACGCCTTTGTATTCAAGTTCAATATCCTTGTCATCCGCTTCAAGGATTTCCAGGCGATGCCCTTCCTGTTTAAAACTTAATTCATCAATCTTTGGAAAAAAGGCAGCATCAAGATAAACGTTCATCAGGTTATAATAATCTTTTTGATTTTGGGTGGAAAAAGGATACATGGTCCAGTCAGACGCGGTAAAGGCATTCATAAATGTAGACAGACTTCTTTTGATCATGGAAAAAAACGGATCACGAACATTGAATTTTTTTGACCCGCATAACACGGTATGCTCAAGGATATGGGCCACACCGGAAGAATCCGTGGGAACCGTTCTGAAAAACACGCCAAAGGTATTTTCCTTGTCCTTATTTAAGATATGGATGTGTTTTGCCTTTGTCTTTATGTGTTCAAGCTGAACCATCACGGAATCTATGGTTTCAAGCGGAGTAATTTTTTTTATGGTATATCCGCAAAGTTCCTGCCCCGGTTTAAATGCAATAATTTCCATCTGTTTGTTTTTCCCATTAAGCTTTTTTGTAAACACCACGTTTTACCCGTTTAATCCTTTTTATTTTATCCAGCCTGAATATGATATTTCTCAGTTTTTTGTCATCAAATCCGGTGGCAGCCTTAATCGTTTTAAAATTTGTACCTTTCGGGTGATTTGCAATCACATCGAGAACAATGGAAGAAGCACTTTCGCGTCTGCCTGCCGGTCTTATTCTCCCGCTTTTAGCCGCCGGTTGCTTCTGATAAAGTAATTGCTCCAGCTTGTCAAGCCTGTCATGTAAAAAGATAATATCTTCTTTTTTCGGAATATCAAGCCTGTCCAATAACATTTTTATGAAACTTTCCCAATTGGTTCCATGTTCTGGTTTTTCTACCATGATAAGCCCCCCTCCCCAAAAAAGGTTTGTTGTGACATAATAAAGATATTAAAAATATCAACGCCAGACGCAACTGATATGAAAACAAAGAAAAATAAAGCTTGAAACGCTGGTAAAACAGCTTAGTTTGTATTGGTTGTTGAATCTTATTTTTTGTTGAAGTATATATATAATAACTACTTGCAAGGGTAAAGAAAGTCAAGTAGTGATTTTTTGTGAGGTATGTTTAAGTAAACTTTATTACTAAGCTGCGTAGAAAAAAATTAGTAAGAAACTAAAGGGTTATAACATGACACATCCCGGGCAGTTGTTAAAACAAAGAGAGTTGTATGCAGGCAAGGAACTGGGGCAAAACTTTCTCTCAAATCCCGGTACGGCAAGACTGATTGTTGAAAAAATCGAGCTATCAAAAGACACTCGGGTGTTGGAAATTGGGTCCGGTCTGGGCGCTCTTACCATCCCTGTCGCGCAGACAGCATCCCATGTGACGACTGTTGAAAAGGATTCCCGCCTGATACCCCTTTTACAGCAAGAGCTTGATAATGAAAACTTAAAAAATGTAGAGATCATCAATAAGGATATTTTCAAAGTTGATATAAAAAAAATAGCCAAAGACAAAAAACTTGTAGTCATAGGAAATCTTCCTTATAATATTTCATCACAAATCCTGATTAGACTGATTGAAGAAAGAAGCTGTATTGAGAAGGCATTTTTGATGTTTCAAAAAGAACTGGCAAAAAGGATTATTGCACCTCCTGGCGGAAGGGATTATTCAAGACTGTCCGCAGTGGTTCAATATGCAGCTGATATCAGTTTTGTTGCCCAAATCGGGCCGTCATCTTTTTTTCCAAGACCCGATGTAGACTCTACTATTTTAAAATTCAATTTTTTTGAAACTAAAGAGTTTAATAAAGAACAGGAAAAGGTGTTGTTTAATGTAATTAAAGCGGCTTTTTCAAAGCGAAGAAAAACATTAAAGAATTCAATGACAGGCGGCGGCGAGCTTGAGTTTAAAAAAGAGTTTGTTGTTCATGCATTGGAATTAGCCGGGATAGATGCTCATAGACGGGCGGAAACATTGACTGTGGAGGAATTTAAATCTCTTGCCCGGGCAGTATTGGAAACAAGCTGAAGGAAGGCGAATACAAGAACTTCTATATATATGAATTGAAAGGACGTTTTATGATCAGGGCAAATGATAATTACAGCAAATTAAAAGCATCCTATCTCTTTTCAGACATTGCAAAGAGAGTGGGTGAATACCAACTTAAAAATCCAGGGGCACAAATCATCCGTTTAGGGATCGGGGATGTCACAAGGGCCTTGGTTCCTGCGGTTATTAAAGGATTCCATGAAGGTGTGGATGAAATGGCCAATGATGCTACATTCAGGGGGTATGGACCGGAACAGGGATATGGTTTTTTAAGAGAGAAGATTGCAAAAAATGATTTTCAGGACAGGGGGGCAGATATCTCAGCGGATGAAATATTTGTCAGTGACGGGGCAAAATGTGATACCGGCAATTTTCAGGAACTGTTTGCGACCGATATCAAGGTGGCTATTCCTGATCCGGTATATCCGGCATATCTGGATACAAATGTCATGGCCGGTCGAACCGGTGAGTATGAAAATGGCAGATATGAGGGGATTGTTTACATGGATTGTCTAAAAGAAAATAATTTTCTCCCGAAGCTTCCTGATGAAAAAGTGGATCTGATCTATCTTTGTTTCCCAAACAATCCTACAGGTTCCACTGCTACAAAAGAAGAACTCAAGGTGTGGGTGGAGTATGCAAAGGAAAACAAGGCGTTGATTCTATTTGATGCAGCCTATGAATCCTTTATCCGGGATGAAGAGCTTCCCAGAACAATCTATGAAATTGAGGGAGCAAAAGAAGTAGCGGTTGAATTCAGAAGTTTTTCAAAGACAGCAGGATTTACAGGAACTCGATGCGCGTTTACTATAGTGCCCAAAAACTGCATGGTTTTTAATTCAAAGGGGGAAAAAACATCCCTCCATGCCATGTGGAACAGGCGGCACAGCACAAAATTCAACGGAGTATCCTATCCGGTTCAAAAAGCGGTAGAAGCAGTCTATTCTGAAGAAGGCAAAGTCCAGATCAGAGACCAGATTGCCTATTACCTGAACAATGCCGATATCATAAGAAAAACTGTTGAATCCCTTGGGTTTGATTATGTTGGCGGAAAAAACTCCCCCTATATCTGGATAGATGGAAAAGACAGGGAATCCTGGGATTTTTTTGATTTGCTTTTAACCAAAGCTTCTGTGGTGTGTACACCGGGTGCAGGGTTCGGCAGGTGCGGTAAACAATATATTAGAATCAGCGCATTTAACAGTTTTGAAAATGTAACAACGGCTATGGATAGAATTAAAGAGGCATTACGATGAATCATTTCTTCAAGGTAAAAAGTCTTGAAGAGGTGATGGCATTGATAGGAGAATTTTCTCCTGTTGGGTCTGAAAAAATACCGATATCCAAAGCTTTTTCAAGAGTCCTTGCCCGGGATCTGGTTGCAAAACAAGATATGCCGGGGTTCAGACGGGCTACCATGGACGGGTATGCAGTCGTGGCACAGTCCACATTCGGTGCATCGGAATCAGGCCCTGCCTGGCTTGATATAGCCGGAACCATTCTTATGGGGGATATTCCGGATTTTACTCTTAAGTTGGGCCAGGCGGTCAAAATTTCAACAGGTGGAATGCTTCCTGAAGGGGCGGACAGTGTGGTCATGGTGGAACATACGGAGCAGATTGATGAACTTTCCGTTGAAATTTATAAAAGTGTAGCTCCGTTACAGCATGTGATTGATGCATCCGAAGATTTTGCAAAAGAAGAGATCGTTTTATCCAAAGGGATATTTATCCGGCCTCAGGAAGAAGGCCTTGCAGCAGGACTCGGGTTTGCACAAATTGAAACCTATAAAACACCAAAGGTTGGCATCATTTCAACCGGGGATGAGATAATTCCCATAGAAGAAGAACCCCTGCCCGGTAAAATTCGGGATATCAACTCTTATACCCTGTCAGGTTTTATCAGGGAAGCCCATGCCATACCGGTTCGTTACGGTATTATCAAAGATGATCTTGCGGCCTTGAAAAAAGCTGTTGCAAAAGCCCTCGAAGAAACGGACATGGTACTTATTTCCGGGGGAAGCTCTGTGGGAACAAGAGATTTTACAGTTGATGTCTTATCGGCTTTACCGGATACGGATATTTTAGTCCACGGCATGTCCGTGAGTCCAGGGAAGCCGACAATTCTTGCTAAGTCCGGGGGAAAACCTGTATGGGGACTACCCGGCCAGGTGGTGTCTGCCATGGTGGTCCTCAAAATTGTGATTATACCATTTTTAAACAAGCTCAAGGGGCTTAAGGCTAAGGACCGGCTGATCAGGATTCCTGCGAAACTGACACGGAATGTATCCTCCACACAGGGCAGAAGAGATTTTATCAGGGTCGAGCTTGCAAAAAAGAACAGCCAACTGCTGGTAAAACCGGTTTTGGGCAAATCCGGACTGATCAGAACCATGATTCATGCAGACGGACTCCTTGAAATCGGCGATCATGTTGAAGGCCTGGAAAAAGATACCATGGTGGATATTATCCTTTTATAACGCATGGGGTCAGGCTTTCCTTATTGTCGTTTTGGAAATAAAAACGACAATAAGGAAAGCCTGACCCCGCCCACAAAAGAGAGATCAAATTAATGAATTCAAAAAGAAATGTATATCTTGATATGAAAAGTATTGAAGAGGCAAAAAAGCTCCTCTTTGATCATTTTGAACATATAGTGACAAAAATCGAAACTCTTGATGTGGTGAATACTAAAAGCAGGGTTTTAGCAAAACCAGCTATCGCAGCCGTATCTTCTCCTAATTTTCATGCAGCCGCCATGGATGGCATTGCTGTGGCTGCAAAAGTCACGTTTGGGGCCAGTGAAGAAGTTCCGATAACCCTTTCCCCTGGTAAAAATGCCTTCTGGGTCAATACCGGTCATGTCATGCCGGAAGGCACCAACGCCGTCATTATGATCGAGCATCTCAATATTATTGATGAAAAGAGTGTTGAGATTGAGGCACCGGTGTTTCCCTGGCAGCATGTCAGGAAAATGGGAGAAGATATTGTGGCCACCCAATTGCTGTTTCCAAGAGGGCACCAGATTAATTCCTATTCCCTTGGTGCATTATTGTCAGGTGGAATATTTACAGTGGATGTTTACAAACAGCCTAAAGTCCTGATGATTCCGACCGGATCGGAACTCAAACAATGGCATGAGATCAGGATCGATCAGCTTAAACCCGGGGATGTGGTGGAATCCAATTCTTCTGTACTGGGCGGGCTTTGTGAAGATTATGGGGCCCGATTTGATCGTCACTCCATGCTCAAGGACAATCTTGAAAGTATTAAAAGGGCTGTGGAAACAGCGGCAAAACAAGATTATGATTTGATTTGTATCATTGGCGGGTCTTCGGCCGGGTCAGAGGATTTCGCAAAACCTGTGATTTCCTCTCTGGGTGAAGTCTATGTTCACGGGATTACCATGATGCCCGGAAAACCCATGATGTTTGGAAAAGTGTTTGATACCCCGATATTTGGCATACCGGGATATCCTGTGTCGGCCATTGTTGCCTTTGAACAATTTGCAGGTCCTTTGCTGTTAAAAATGCAAAAACTTCCTGAAAGAGAAATGACAAAGGTATCTGTTTTTCCGGCAAGAAAAATTGCTTCAAAACTTGGCCAGGAAGAATTTCTAAGGGTGAAAATCGGTTCGGTGGACGGACAACTTATGTCTTCCCAATTGCCCAGGGGGTCAGGAAGTATCACCACCCTGACTGAAGCGGACGGCATTATCAGGATCCCTCGAAATATTGAGGGAATATCAGAAAATGAGAAAGTCCAGGCCCAGTTGTTACGACCATTATCTTCCATTGAAAACACCATCGTGATTACCGGTTCACATGATAACACCCTGGATTTGCTTACCGATCAGATAAAATCAGTAAGCGGCGATATCAGTATTTCATCAAGCCATGTGGGCAGCATGGGCGGTTTGATGGCCATTAAAAAAAGGGCCTGCCATATGGCCGGTGCCCATCTTTTGGATCCTGAGGACGGCAGCTATAATATTTCATATATTAAAAAATATCTGTCGGATCAAAAGGTTTGGCTGATCAATCTTGTTATGAGGGATCAGGGACTTATTGTGTCAAAGGGAAATCCTAAAAATATCCAATCCATTGAAGATTTAAAAGACAAAAACCTGCAGTTTATCAACCGCCAGCCGGGATCAGGCACAAGAATTTTGTTTGATTATAAGCTGAAGATACTTGGTTTATCGCCTGATGATATTCAAGGCTATGAAAATGATGAATACACCCATATGTCTGTGGCTGTTTCCGTTCTTTCAGGAAGGGTGGACGCAGGGCTTGGTATCCAGGCGGCAGCCCGGGCACTTGATCTTGATTTCATCCCGGTTGTGACAGAAGAGTATGATCTGGTCATTCCGGACAGGTTTTATAAGACCCGGAAAATTCAGGTTTTACTTGAAACCATTCAGACCAGGGAGTTTCAGGACCGAGTCATGTCTCTCGGTGGATACAGCACTAAGAATACCGGCAAGATTATTTACGCGTGACCTTTAGGTTATAGATCTGACGAATCAGATACGCTTTAAAGAACGTATTTAAAGCACGTCAAAATAAAAAAGGCCACAAAGAAAGTAACATTTCTTTGAAGAAAGCAACATTTCTTTGTGGCCGAAAATAAATTGAATGGGAAAAAACAGTTCATTAAGAAAACAGTTCTTTCCCAGGCTTGTCTTTTAAATTAATAAGGATGAAGTTCAACCCTTCTGTTTAATGTACGGCCCGTATCAGTACCGTTCAGCGCAATAGGTTTAGTAAATCCGAATCCTTCCGTTCCCATTCTATTTTTTAAGATACCCTTTCCAATCAAATAGTTTTTAACGGCATGGGCACGTCTCATGGAAAGGTCCTTGTTATACGCGGCAGTACCGACATTGTCACAGTGACCTTGAAGCTCAACACTCATGACAGGATTTTTTTCAAGGATCTTGGCAACATTATCCAATAAAGGATAGGCTCCGGTCTTGATCACGTCTTTATCAAAGTCAAAAAGAACATTGTCAAGCACCCAGCATCCAACCGGATTGACTGTCGCACCAAGTGGAGTTCCGGGACATTGATCTTCATCATCATAAACTCCGTCTTTGTCACTGTCTTTTTTTATTGTCACAACCGGGGCGGCAGGAGCAGGAGCAGGAGCAGCCGGAGCGACCTTTTTTTCCAGGAATACCTTTTCAACAAAATCGGCCAGGCCTGCGCTGGTTGACAATTGGTCTGCTGTTGAGTAAAATCCGCAGCCTCCGGTGGTTGCGATCTGTTTTAAAATGGTTTCACCTTCCTTTGCGTCACCGACAAGGATCGGGTAAAAACAAATGGAGGAACCATAAAGATCTTTTAATTCTTGTGCAGATGCCACTACATCGCCAGGCAGATCAAGTCCGTCAGTGATGATAATAACGGCATTCATAGCACCTGAAAGTCCTTTAAAGTCAGTTTCTGCTGCATTAATTGCTCTATACAGCGGGCTGGTTCCACCCGGTTCAGTAATTTTTTCAAAATTAGTCTCTAAATTGTGAGAAGAATATTTTTCCATCCCGTAAAAGAGCTCAGTTGAATTTTTTGATACTTTGGGAGAGTGGCCAAAGGATCTTAAACCGGCTGTCTGACCCATTTCGGGAATCATATCGTTCATCCTGTATACAAGGGCCTGCGCAATATCAAATTTTGTTTCTTGATTATATCTGTCATTCATGGAGCTTGATGCATCAAACAGTATCATGAAATTGTCTACTTTTGATGCGTACATACTTTTATCAAATTGTGCTGCTTCAAATGACGGTAGTGTACTCATTTGTTTTGCTGCGCATCCAAATAAAAAAAGGAAGGCAAAAAATGTTAATAAACCTCTAATTAAAAGTTTCATGTTTCTTTTTCTCCTTTTGTTGTTGGTATTTATGTGGTGTTTCCCTAAAAAAACATCCGAAGTGAAATATACTAACTTAATCCTTTACAGGAAAATGGATATGAAATCAACTTTTCTTTATTATCTTGCAATTAAGGCTTAAGAATTATATACGAGTGCTGTTTATGGAAACTGAATGAACAATAAGAAAATTGATAAAATATGGAATTACATCAGGGGATTATTCTTGGTATTTTACAGGGGCTTACGGAATTTTTACCGGTAAGTAGTTCCGGGCATCTTGTATTGGGACAGATTTTTTTCGGAATTACCCAATCACAACTGACATTTGATATCAGTGTTCATATGGGAACACTTCTGGCAGTTCTGGTAGTCTATTCTTCTGATATTTCGGCCATGCTTTCGTCTCTGTTCGGGTTTTTTTCAAAGGCAATTTCATTTAAACCGGTTTCGCATCTGATAAATGAAGATAAAAATCTTCAACTGGCAGGTTTAATTGTAATCGGTTCTATTCCAACAGCATTCATAGGGCTTGTCTTAAAACAATTTGAGCATGTTTTGTTTACCTCAGAGGTTCTGGTAGGGGCGATGTTGATTTTGACAGGAACAATCCTGTGGGTTTCCAGAAATTATTATTTCAGTGGAAATAAAAATACTGAATTTGGTATAAAAAAGGCAACTTTTATCGGAATAAGTCAGGGGGTTGCTGTCATCCCCGGTATTTCGCGATCAGGAACCACCATTGCTGTGGGGATGTTCTTGGGGCTTGACAGGCATATGGCTGCTAAATTTTCTTTCCTCTTATCAATCCCTGCAATAGTTGGTGCTCAGATACTAAGCATAAAAGATACCATGGAAGGCGGTATAGCAATTGATCCTGTGACCATATATGCTACAATTGCTTCATTTATAACCGGATTGATTGCTTTAAAATTATTGCTAAAATTGGTTCACTCGGGCAGGTTCCATCTGTTTGCCCCTTATTGCTGGCTTGTAGGCTCACTGGTCCTTTTATCAAAAATTTTCTAAAGGAGACATCATGAATCCCAGAATTTTCAGAGAATATGACATAAGAGGTGTTGCAGGCAAGGATATTGAGGAAGAGGATGTGGTAAGTATTGGCAGAGCTTATGGCAGTCTTTTAAACCAACAGAATAAAAAAATCGTATCTATTGGAAGGGATTGCAGGCAGACCTCTGATAAATTTTCTCAATTGTTTATCCGGGGAATCATCTCCACGGGTTGTGATGTCATTGATATTGGAACCTGCCCGACACCAGTACTCTATTTTTCCATACATCATCTGAACCTTGACGGCGGTGTCATGGTAACCGCAAGCCATAACCCCCCGGAATATAACGGGTTTAAACTGATGAAAGGCACAGATTCCATTCACGGCCAGGGATTACAGGATATTCGCATTATAATTGAAAATAAAGAGTTTGTTCAAGGCAATGGCATGGTGTCCCGGAAAGATGTCATCACTCCTTATAAAGATTATATTTTAAATAATATCAATATCAAAAAACCCATTAGGATAGGAATTGATGCAGGGAATGGGACGGGTGGGATTACAGCTCTCCCCGTATTAAAAAATTTGGGGTGCGAGGTTTACGATATATATTGCGATATGGATGGGACCTTTCCCAACCATGAAGCTGATCCCACCCAGAAAAAGAACCAGCTTGACCTGATAAAACTGGTGAAAGAAAAAAACCTTGATCTGGGGGTGGGATACGATGGAGATGCTGACAGGATTGGTGTTGTGGACAAAAACGGTGAGGTGATCTATGGGGACCAGCTCATGGTGATCTATGCCAGGGAAATCCTTGGACGGAAACCCGGGGCAACGTTTATCTCGGAAGTCAAATGCTCCATGGTCATGTATGATGATATTAGAAACCATGGTGGCAATGCCATCATGTGGAAAACAGGCCATTCGTTGATCAAACAAAAGATGAAGGAAGAAAATGCAGTTCTGGCCGGTGAAATGAGCGGTCATATGTTCTTTAAGGACAGGTATCTGGGATTTGACGATGCCCTTTATGCCACCTGCCGCCTGCTTGAAATTATGGCAGATACAGGCCTTGGAGTTGACGAACTCATCCAGGATCTTCCCAAAACCTTTACAACACCCGAGATCCGTGTGGATTGCCCGGATGAGATCAAATTTAATGCAGTGGATAAAATCGTTGCCCATTTTAAGGCTAAACAACAGGATCTGATTGACATTGACGGGTTAAGAGCAGTGTATGATGATGGATGGGGACTTGTCAGGGCATCCAATACCCAGCCGGCCCTGGTCCTTCGATTTGAAGCGTTGACCGAAAAAAGACTGGATGAAATAAGAGAAGAGATAGAATCCGTATTAAAAACTATTATAGAGGAGATAAAATAAGATTTTAGATATGATGTATTAAAATTTTATTGTTTAAATTTTATGGAGTTGTCGGTACAGCAGCAGAATGCAGTAAATCATACCGGCTCCCCGGCACTTGTTGTTGCGGGAGCCGGTTCAGGTAAGACCAGAACCCTGACAGCCAAGTTTTCACACCTTGTGAATTTGGGCCATGATCCCAAAAGGATCCTTGCCATCACATTTACAAACAAAGCCGCCGGCGAGATGAAGTCCCGACTCATTGAGATGACCAGTCTTCCTTATCAAAGTTTTCAATGGGTGAGAACATATCATTCAGCCTGTCTGATGATTTTAAAACGCCATTGTGGAAAATTAGGGTACGCATCACCCATACTGGTATTTTCAGTCTATCAACAGCAAAAACTGGTCAAAGAACTCTGTGTAAAAAATAATATCGAAAAAAAGCAAGCCAATAAAATTTCATCCACTATTTCCCGGGCTAAAAATTTTGGTAATCCGGGAAAATATTTTGATTTAAAACCGGCCTTTTTCAATATCAAAATTGAAGATCTATTTGCTCAATATGAAGAACGGCTAAAAGAGATGAACAGTGTGGATTTTGATAATATTCTTTTGAAAACAAGAGATCTTTTAAGAGATTACCCTGAGATCCGGGACTATTATCAAAAATATTTTTCCTATATTCTTGTGGATGAATATCAGGATACCAACAACCTTCAGGAGGATTTAACCAACCTGCTTTTAGGTGCGCATCAAAATCTTTTCTGTGTGGGAGATGACTGGCAGGCCGTTTATGGATTCAGGGGTTCCAATGTGAATCATTTCTTAAGGTTTCCTGAAAAATACAAGAATTCAAAAATTTTCCGGCTTGAGGAAAATTACCGGTCTGCGGATGAAATTGTCCAAGTGGCAAATGATTTAATTGATTATAACCCGGATAAGATGGATAAAAAATGTTTTTCCAAGAAAAAAGGCGGTGTGATTGAAGTTTATGACTTTATGTCGGATTCCCATGAAGCTGAATGGGTTGCCAAAAGGATTAAGGGATTAAACCGCCAGGGCCGGGGCATCGACTTTGATAAAATGGCCGTGGTCTACAGGACAAAGTTTTGTTCCCTTCCTTTTGAAAAAATTTTCAGATCATACCGGATACCCTATAGTTTGAAGGGATCACAGGGGTTTTTTGAAAGAATGGAAATCCTGGATATTAATTCCTATCTGAGTGCTGCCTTTTTTTCCAATGATGATGTCTCGTTTGAACGGATTGTCAATACACCCAAAAGGGGCATCGGGCCGGCAATGATTAAAAAAATAGCAGATATCAGAACCCAGGGGACAAGTCTTCAGGATGCCGCAAGAATTATGGTCAAAGATAGGGTCTTAACCAAAAAAATTCATGAGAATCTTTCGCAGGTTCTTGAGATTCTGGATGAAATAACGGATATGCCTCCTGCCCGGGCCATGGAAGTTGTCATAGAAAGAACCGGCTATTTTGAATACCTGGAGAAAAAAACAAAAACAAAAGCAGAGTTTATTTCAAAAAAAGAAAACATTGAACAATTGATTTATACGGCAAGAACTAAAGATGATCTTTTGAAATATCTTGAAGAGGCAGCCTTGATCAGGGAAGATAAGGAAGATGAGGATCAAGCCGATTCATCAGGCGTATCCCTTCTCACCATTCATTCGGCCAAAGGACTGGAATATGATACCGTATTTATCGTGGGGTGCGAAGAGGGGCTGTTTCCCCATTGGCGGTCTCTTGAAGCGGGCGATAATGCGCTTTTCGAGGAAAGACGTCTGATGTATGTAGCAATGACAAGGGCAGAAAGGTTTTTATATCTGACACATGCCAATTATCGGAAAGGTGAATTTGCAATACCAAGCCGGTTTATCGATCAAATTCAGGAGTGTTTATCCTAATTCCCACGAATCATAAAGGTGTTTTTTTAACCCTGTTTTTTGCAATTTTTACGACGGTTACAGGGGTTGGAATAGTGGTGCCGCTTCTTCCTGTATATGCAAACGACCTGGGAGCCACAGGGATATATGTGGGAATGATATTTGGTTCATTTTCCATATCCAGGATCTTTCTTTTACCTGTTTTCGGGCGACTGTCCGATCAAAAGGGACGAAAGCCTTTTATTGTGGCAGGCTTATTTGCCTATACAGTGATTTCTATTGCATTTGTATTTTCTGAAACAGTAGAAACATTGATCCTGTTAAGATTTTTTCAGGGCGCAGGATCTGCCATGATTATGCCCGTGGTTCAGGCGTATATAGGAGAAATAACGCCTGAAGGGTCGGAAGGATATTCCATGGGACTTTTTAACCTGTCCATGTTTTTGAGCTTGAGCCTGGGGCCCTTGATGGGTGGCGGAATAAAAGATATATGGTCCCTTGATGCTGCATTTATCTGCATGGGCGTGTTGTCAGGCATAGGCCTCTTATTATGCATCTTTTTTCTACCTGCTACATCAGAAGAAAAAGTTAAAACCACAGGAAATGAAATAATTCCATGGTCCAATCTTATAAAAGACAGAGGGCTTATTTCCATTTTTATTTTCAGGTATGCCTATACAGCATGTATCGGAGTGATATGGTGTTTTCTCCCATTGTTTGCAGACATTGAATTTGGTCTTTCCAGCTCATTAATTGGTGTGCTTGTGATGCTGGGTGTATTTATATCAGGACTCCTTGGTTTACCCATGGGATATGCTGCAGACAGGGTAAATAAAAATTTGATGATTATTTTTGGTGGAACACTATCAACAATTGGAATGTTACTGCCGTTCTGGGCATCGTCTTTTCAAGATCTGGTGATTGCCGTTTCAATATTTGGAATCGGTGGTGGTATTTCCTCGCCGGCAATCATGGCCTATTCCGTCATTAAAGGGGATACAAAAAAGGCCATGGGATCTGTCATATCAATCATGACTGTTGCCCACAGCCTGGGGATGCTGACAGGTTCAATGGCTGCAGGGCTCGCCATGGATTTTTTAAGCTTGCGGCTGTCTTTCCCATGCGGAACCCTTATCATGGCCTTTGGAACCCTTGTTTTCTGGATGCTATCGGATAAAAAATCTTTTATAAAAAAGTAAGGGTCAAGTTTATTTCAGCGAAATTTTTCAATGGTTTTGCATAATTTATAACGGCCATGTAATACTGACCGGTCGTTTCCGGGCCATGAGCCAGATTCCGTATCCCTTTGAAACGATCTCTTTTTTTGATGGATTGACCATCACCTTTTTGTCAGTGGTTTGTATGGCAAAGGTCAGGTAATTGTATTTTTCCTTGAAATAATCATGCAGAGGCCACCAGGTAAAATCCTGGACAGCTTCAGGCACAACCACGTAATATATTTCTTCATCAGCATCGTTTCGCAACAGAATCTGCAGCGGTAGATGCACTTTGTCCTGCATGGCCTGTACCATCATTTCAGCCGTCATCTGCATGATGATTTGAAAATCGCCTTGAATACTTGAAAATGTATCGAGAGACTGGGCTGATATGCAGCGGACCGTAATTTCGCAGGCCGTGCTTTTCAGCTTCAGAGCATTGATCAAGGCAAACAGGCTTTTCTCATCCTTTCCCGTGTGGATAACGATTTGTGCTGCTTTTTTTATATTGGCTTTGTTCAGGGCGTGAAGGGTATCGGGTCTGCCTTTGACAAAAAAAACATCATCCATATCAGGCAAGGGGTGTCTTGATATGTCAGCCACAATGACAACATCCCGACTGGTATATGCCTCATCTTTTTGAATCTGCTCAATCAGCTGTTCTGTTTCATCGGTTGAACCCACGAGAAGGATATGATCCATTCCTTTATATTCTTTTTCTCCGTGCATTTTTTTATCTCTCCTTTCAATCAACGATGAAGCAATATGGGTAATGAATGCAGCACCCAGGCCGATGCCCATGAATATGGGCAAAATAACCGCCACGATCTTCCCGGGGTTGGAGACAGGGAACAGGTCTCCATAGCCAACAGTTGTGCTGGTCACAATACTCCACCAGAGCGCCTGGTCAAAATGGGTTAAGGCGGAATCAGACGGTTCGACAAGTTTAATCAGTAAGCTTGATATCATTAAAAGAGCCAGGTAGGCAAAAACAAGGGAGACCCCTTTGCGCCTTAACCCCATCCGTATTAAATCTTTTAAAAAATAAAGCAAAATAGATATTCCAATTTATGCAAAAGTGTTTTCCATAGTTTGCTGTGCCGTGTTTTTAGTAAATTATATCATTTAATATTTATTTGCAATATCCAGTGTTCACTCAAGCAGCCAGGACTCGTGGTTGTAAATGCTTAACAGGGCCGGGTAGAGAATGGTGTTAATCTGGCGGTTCTTAGTTGTCAGATCATCTTTGCCAAAGACAAGTTCGCTTTTAAATACCTCGGGTGTGATAAATCTTGTCGGCACGTCAATGTTGAGATGCTTGATTTTCTCCATAATTATAATGGGTAAACCCTCGGCTCTGCCGGGGGACTCCCAAAGTTTGACTTTTACGGGAATATATTAAAATCTCATATTCAGTGAACCGTTCAATGTTCAGTAGAAAGTGAGATTTTAATGAAAATAATAAACAGTTTAAGCCACTCTAAGTGGGAGTGTATGTTCCATGTAACATGGATACCGAAATATCGAAAGAAGAAAACATATGGCAAACTTCGAAAATATCTTGGTAAAACATTGAGAGAACTGGCAAAGCAAAAAGAATGTGAAGTGTTGGAAGGGCATCTGATGTCGGATCATGTTCATATGTTGATTTCGATTCCACCGAAATATGCTGTTGCTCAGGTTGTTGGTTTTATAAAAGGGAAAAGTGCAATTGCTGTTGCCAGGAATTTTGGAGGACGTACCAAGAACTTTACAGGGCAGCATTTTTGGGCAAGAGGCTATCATGTTTCCACAGTAGGAAGAGATGAAGAGGCAATCCGCCGATATATCAAGAAGCACGAGGAAGTTGATAAGAGGCATGATCAGCAAATGAATTTGTTTGATTAGGAGAGAATAATAACCGCTTTGAGCGGTTCACATTTCAAGCCACCAACCTCTGGTGGTGGTTTATGACTTGAACAAAAGGTATTGAATACTCATATTAAAATAATAAATATTTACATGGGACATGGAACGGCATTAGCAAAAAAAGCTTGGGCTTCAACTATGAATATAGATGAGAATACAGGCTGGGAGGACTATAGAAAAATCAGGAGATATTGTATTTTTTCATTTTTTGATAAAGACCGGTACGATGAATTCCCAGCATGGCTGCCGCCTTCTGCCGGCTATTGTCTGTTTTTTCTAAGGCATCTTGAATGAGTTTTTTTTCAGTGTTTTCCATGATGATTTTTAATGAGCCGCCGGTGGTATTTCCCGGCAATGATGTATTACGTCCCTGACGGATGGATATCGGCAGATCATCCAATTCAATCCTGCCTCCACTGCACAGGATCATTGCTCGTTCTGCAATATTTCGTAATTCACGCAGATTACCCGGCCATGAATAATTTAGCATTACCTTCACTGCTTCGGGAGATATTGTGGTTATTCTTTGTTTATTACCCGGATTAAGTTTGTCAAGGAAATGCTTGAATATTTCAGGGATATCCTTTTTTATTTCTCTCAGGGATGGCAGATTGATGTTGAACACATTCAACCTGTAATAAAGATCAAGCCGGAATTTTTTATTGATCATCAGTTCCTCAAGATTACGATTGGTCGCACTAATTATTCTGAAATCAATTTGTTTAGGCTTGCCTCCAAGTCGTTCAATTTCTTTTTCCTGGAGAACTCGCATGAGTTTAACTTGCAGAGACAGTGGCATATCACCAATTTCATCCAGAAATATTGTGCCCCGGTGGGCCAGTTCAAATTTTCCGGCTTTTCCTTTTTTGTTTGCTCCTGTAAAGGCACCGGCTTCATACCCGAACAATTCTGATTCTATTAATTCGCCTGGTATGGCAGCACAATTAATTTTAACAAAATTATTTTTTTTACGCCGGCTTATTTCATGAATGGAATGGGCAAAAAGCTCCTTGCCTGTTCCTGACTCACCTGTTATAAGCACCGCAGAATCACTTTCCGCGGCCCTTCGCGCCAAGGCTTTAGCCTGTCTGATGGGAACAGATCTTCCAATAACATTGTCAAGCGTATAGCGGATGCCATAGGGCCGATTCAGCTCTCCTTTATAATAATCAATCTGACTTTTCAGATAATTAATACGGTTATAAAATTTTTTTAAATGTTCAGGACTATTGAATACCAGTTTGCCCACTACTCCAATTATACGGCCATTCTTGAAAAGGGGGATACGCGCAATTACACGGTTTTTATGGTTCAACACCATGCTCCTGCCCATTTCTGCCTTGCCTGTTTTAAGTACCCGTATCATTTTGGAATCCGGTCTTACATCTTTGATGTGACGGCCTATGGAATCTTTTACAGATATCGGTGTAACTCCTTCGTTGCCTTGACTCATGAAACGGACAATCCCATCTGCATCCACTAAAATTAGACTTTCATAGGAATTATCTAAAAGGCTGAACAGAAGATCATAAGGAATATTTTTTAAGATCCATTTACTCTCCAATTGATCTTTACTATTCTTTAACAATACTTCTGAATTTGTTTTGCTATACATTTTTAACCCTGCCCCAGGTTGTCAGCGTTCTTGAAATCCATTTTTCCAAAAAGCTAAACTACAGTATATATCAACGCTGTTATTTGATATCAAGCAAATTTTCAATGATAAGAACGTCTTCGTGTATAGATTTTTATACAAGCATAGGATGTTATACATCCTGTTTTATTTGATTGTTATTCCTAATACTTCTGAATTGTTTTAATTCCTTGCGCTTAATATCCTATACATTAAAGAGGTGGTGGTCTCTATTTTTGAAAGCCTAATATAATAACTCTTTCGTCATAGGGACAATCTTTTTTAACAGTCTATATAGACATAGACAAAGCAGGCTTTCTCATACTTTTTAAGTCTCCTTAATATTCAGGGAATTAAAATATTTTTTCTTTTGAACCTTGTTGGCAGGATATTTGCTGACTAAAGTGTAAAATAGATTTAAACAAACAAAAAATATCAGGAGAAATAAATGGATATTCAAAAGGTTATGGTTGTGGGATCAGGACTTATGGGAAGCGGTATAGCACAAGTCTGTGCTCAAGCGGGAATTCAGGTTGTTCTTAATGATGTTTCCCGGGAGGCGTTGGACAAAGCAACTAAAAACATAGCATGGTCTGTTGGAAAATTTGTAGAAAAAGGTAATGTCCTTGAAGATAAAGAAACCATTATGAGCCGTATTATTACGACCAGCAGTTATGAGGATGGTGCAGATGCAGATCTTGTCATTGAAGCTGTTTTTGAAAATATTGAATTAAAACACGAAATATTCAAGAAAATTGATGCAGTATGCGACGATAAAACACTAATTGCCAGTAATACTTCTGCCATACCCATTACTGAGCTTGCAGCAGTAACCCAACGTCCTGAAAGAGTAATTGGAGTGCATTTTTTCAGTCCTGTTCCTATGATGCAGGCTGTGGAGATAATCAAAACTCTTCAGACATCTGACGAAACAGCCATGACAGGCAGGCAGTTTGTTCAAAAAATAGGTAAGGAACCCATCATGGTTAACCGTGATATTGCAGGGTTTGTAATCAATCGAATTAATTTTCCATCTGCCATTGAAGCCATGAAACTTGTGGAACAGGGGGTTGCAAGCTGCGAAGATATAGATAAGGGGCTGCGCCTGGCCTCGGGAAGAAAAATGGGAATATTTGAAACCGGTGATATGGTGGGTCTTGATGTAAGTTATGGCGCAATGATGGCAATTTACAAAGAAACCGGTGATGCCGGCTTTTATCCGCCTTTCCTTCTCAGAAGAAAGGTAAAGGCAGGACATCTGGGGCGCAAGACCGGTAAGGGATGGTATGAGTATAACGAGGATGGAACTAAAAAGGATTAATGAAAACAAATGGGCAATTTTAAAATTAATCAAAAAGATATCTTCTTTATCTTAAAAGAACAGCTTAAGTATGGAAGGCTTTGTGAGTTAGACAAGTACAAAGACCTCAATGAAAAAACTCTGGATCTTCTGGTCTCAGAAGCATTAGGTTTTGCAAAGGGGGTAGTGGATCCCCTGAACGATATAGGCGAAGAATGGGGAGTGAAATTTGATAAAGGTCAAGTCTCCTGTCCGCCTGAATTTAAAAAAGCATTTAAACAATATGGAGCTGATGGCTGGACTGCTGCTGCCAGGGATATTGAATATGGTGGTCAGGGTTTTCCAAATATGATGCGTGTGATTGTCAACGATTTCATGTATGGTGCATGCCAGGCCTTTAATATGGCCTCCAGTCTAACCCATGGGGCAGCACATCTGATAGAAACATTTGGTACACAGGAACTGAAAAAAACCTATGTTCCCAGAATGTATGATGGTACCTGGGCCGGAACAATGTGTCTTACAGAATCTGACGCAGGCTCCAACCTTGCCGCTACCGCTACAATTGCTAAACGTGAGGGAAATCATTTTAAAATTACCGGAACAAAGATTTTTATCTCCTGGGGAGATCATAATCTGACTGATAATATCATTCACCTTGTTCTGGCAAGAATAGAAGGTGCTCAGGAAGGTGTCAGGGGAATTTCCCTTTTTATAGTTCCCAAGTTCAGGCTCAATTCCGATGGTACATCCGGTGAATCCAATGATGTTATTTGCAGCAACGTAGAAAAAAAATTGGGGCTTCATGCTTCTCCTACTGCCGTACTCAATTTTGGAAATTCTAATGATTGTATTGGTTATCTCTGCGGTGAAGAGAATGATGGCCTTGCCCACATGTTCCAGATGATGAATTCAGCCAGAATAAATACAGGTGTAAGCGGTATGACCATCGCCAGTACAGCTTACAGAAATGCTCTTGAATACACAAAACAGCGTGTTCAAGGCAGGGATATCGCCAGCAGAAAGCAAGAGGACGTGCCTATAATTGATCATCCTGATGTGCGGAGAAATCTTTTATGGATGAAGGCAGTGGTAGATGGAATGAGATCCATGATTTATACTGCTGCTTTCCGGGCAGATCTGGCTTCAGAAATGAAGGACAGTGAAGAAAAGACACATAATATAAACCTGGTGGACTTTTTAACTCCTATCATTAAGGCATACTGTTCAGATACTGGTTTTCGTGTATGTGAAACAGCCATGCAATGCCTTGGTGGTTATGGGTTTTGTAAAGATTTTCCCATAGAACAGTATTTAAGAGATGTCAAGATTATGTCGCTTTATGAGGGCACAAATGGTGTTCAGTCTATGGATCTTCTGGGTCGAAAAATGACACTCAGAAATGGAGCCCCCTTTCAGGCTTTTAAAAAGGAGATAGAAGACTTTTGTGTTAAACATAGAGAGCATCCTGAGTTGGGAGATCAAGTAAGGGCGCTTAAAGGAGTTGCACAACGCTTATGGGAAGCAGCAGATGGACTTCAAGAAAGAAAGAAAAAGGATCCTTTACAATGGGCATCTTATACCTATCCCACCCTTACAGCCTTTGCCGATATTACCATGGCATGGGTTCTTCTGGACATGGCTATCATAGCCTGTCCATATACTGAGAAAAAGGGCAAAAAGAATGATTTTTACAGAGGCAAAGTTCTCCAGGCAACCTATTTTGTCGACACAACCCTGCCCCATACACTGGCGACTATTGAAATCTGTCAGCGTCATGGCAGAGAGGTCGTAGTGATTCAGGACCATGCATTTTAAACCAAAGGATATAAAAAATGAAAGAAGTTGTTATTATAGGTGCAGTTAGAACTCCGGTGGGCAGATATATGGGTGCTCTTAAATCTGTAGAAGCCTATGATCTTGCATCCCTTGTACTTGGAGAAGTCGTTAAAAGGATCAATATTGATCCTGAACTTGTGGATGAAGTTATCATGGGTCAATCTTATCAGAATGGAGAATATGTCAATATTGCCAGAATGGCTCTTTTAAAGGCTGGATGGCCGGAAAATATCCCTGGTGTTACACTGGATCGCCGATGCTGTACAGGCTTGGATGTTGTTCGTTTTGCAGCTTCCCTTATCCGTTCGGAAGAGGCGGAAATAGTTGTGGCAGGCGGAGTTGAAAGTATGAGTAACGCCGAGTTCTATCTTCCCGGCAGTATGAAATGGGGTGTTGGCGGGGAAAAAGGCATGCCCAGAGGACACGGTGATATGTCTATTTGGGGATTGCCTTTTTATGATCGCATACAAAGGGCCAGGGTTATGTCCCAGCCCGAGGAACGATACGGCCTACTCCCTTCCATGATGTCCTGGGCTGAAACCGGAGCAAAGGAAGAAAATATATCCAGAGAGGCCTGTGATAAATGGGCGGTAGAAAGTCACAAAAAGGCCTGTGCTGCCATTGAAGCAGGCAGATTCGATAATGAAATGGTTCCTGTGATGATTCCTCGGGCAAAAGGTGAGCCGATAACAGTTGATAAGGACGAAAATCCCAGACCAGACACAAGCATGGAAAAACTTCAGCGATTAAAACCGGTTATGGGAGGTGTCTGTACAGCCGGCAATTCTTCCACGGAAAACGATGGAGCAGCAGCAGTGGTTGTTACATCTGCTGAAAAAGCAGCTGAACTGGGAATTAAGCCTTTTGCAACTCTCAAAAGTTGCAGTGTTGCAGGAGAAGATCCCAAAAGAGCATATAAAACAGTCCCGGCTGCAGTTAATAAAGCTTTAAAAAAAGCAGGTATAAATCTTGAACAGATTGATCTTATAGAAATTCAGGAAGCTTTTGCGGCACAGGTACTTGCGGATCTCAAGGAAATGGGTGTGGGACCTGAATCTTATGACAGGATCAATGTGAACGGTTCTGGAATTTCCCTGGGACATCCTATTGCCTGTACCGGAACCCGTGTGCTTGTCACCCTGCTTCATGAGATGAAAAGACGGAATGCCCATTATGGGCTTGAAACCATATGTGGCGGAGGAGGGCTTGGCATAGCCGCAGTTCTGGAAAGAAAATAATAATTGCTATTATCAACAGCAAATCAATTTGTTCTATTAATTATTAAGGACTGAAAAATGACTTTTAAAAATAATGACGTTTTTGTGATAGATGCAGTTCGTACAGCTTTTGGCAGAGCCGGTGAAAAAGGAATATTCTGGAAAACAAGAGCAGAGGATATGTCAGTTGCGGTATTGCAAGCCCTGATGAAGAGAAATCCTCAGGCTTCACCAGAAATTGTAGAAGATGTTATATGGGGAGCCACCAATCAGATAGGAGAACAGGGCGGCACCATCGGAAGAATGATATCCATGCTGGCGGACTGGGGCTGGGAAGTTCCAGGGTGCTCTGTGGACAGAATGTGTGCAGGTGGCTTGACTGCCGTAGGATTCGGCGTTTCTTACATAGCAAGCGGTATGGCAGATTGTCTGGTAGCCGGCGGTGTGGAGCATATGGGGCACTTGCCCATGGGTTATATGCGGGATTCTCATCCCAGATCCGAAGAGGTTATGGGAGATGCATCTGCTTTCAATATGGGCATGACAGCAGAGAATATCCATGACATGTGTCCTGAGTTCAATAAGGAAATGGCCGATGCCTATGCAGTAGCATGCCAGCAGAAAACCAATTTAGCTGTTACCTCCGGAAAGATGAAGGATATGATTATTCCCATGGAAGTAGAGTTGGCTGATGGAACCAGGATCACAGCCGACACAGATCAGCATCCCCGGCCTGAAACAACCATGGAAAGCCTGGGAAAACTCAAAACACCTTTCAGAGAAAATGGTCGTGTTACTGCAGGGAATGCTTCAGGTCTTAATGATGGTGCGGCAGCAGTTTTGCTGATGAACGGGAAAAAATCAAAAGAACTTGGCATTACACCCAATATGCGCTGGGTCTCCACTGCAGTTGCTTCTGTTGATCCCAGGATAATGGGCATTGCACCGGTTCCAGCGACCCTTAAAGCACTTTCCAAAGCAGGCTTGACCATGGATGATATTGATATCATAGAATTAAATGAAGCGTTTGCCATTCAGGCCTTGTACGATTTGGACCGTCTTGATCTCAAAGCCGATGATCCCAGAGTAAATATTTGGGGTGGAGCCATTGCTTATGGTCATCCACTGGCTTCATCAGGCCCCCGGCTGATTGCTTTTATGCAGGGACTTTTCAAGGAAAACCCCACGGCAAGATATGGTCTAACCAGCATGTGTGTTGGAAGAGGTCAGGGTTATTCAATGATATGGGAAAACCTGAACAGACAATAATATAAATGAGGAATAATATGGCATCTGCAATGTCTGAAGAATTTGAAAAATTCAGATTAAAGATACGTAATTTTGTTGAAAAAGAACTGGATCCTGTTTCTATCAAGATCGAACAAGATACGAAAATTCCGGATAAAATTGTTGACCAAATGCGTCAACTGGGACTTTTTGGGCTGTCTATTCCTAAAGAGTATGGTGGCCTGGGCCTGAGTACTATTGAGGAAATAACCATATATGAAGAAATAACCAGAACAAATGCTTGTCATCGTTCCCGTATCGGCACCAGTAACGGAATCGGTTCCATGGGGATATTGTACGATGGCACAGAGGAACAAAAAAGAAAGTATTTGCCACGTATTGCTGCCGGTGAATGGACAGCTGCTTTTGCACTTACAGAACCTGATGCCGGATCTGATGCTGCCAACATCAGTACCAGTGCAGTTTTAAAAGATGACCACTGGGTGCTTAATGGGACAAAACAATTTATTACCAACGCAGACACAGCCAGGGTGTTTACAGTAATAGCTGTTACTGATGAACAAAAAAGAGCCCGCGGCGGTGTAAGTGCATTTATTGTGGAACAGGGGATGCCCGGTCTTTCTATAGGATCGGCAGATTTGAAGATGGGGCTTAAAGGTTCCCATACCAATGAGGTGGTTTTCAAGGACTGTCAAGTCCCAAAAGAAAATATCATTGGTGGTATGGAAAAAGTAGGTGAAGGCTTTAAAACAGCCATGAGTGTGTTGGACAAAGGTCGGTTATCCATGGGAGCATGTGCCTTGGGAGCAGCACAAAAAATCATGGAGCTTTGCATAGAAAAAATAAAGAATAAAATCATAGAAGGTTTACAGAAAAAGGAAATCCAGGCAATTCAATTTGATCTGGCAGACATGGGTATCCAAATATATGCAGCAAGACAAATGCTTTATAATACAGCCTCATTAAGAGATCATGGTGGAAATATTACAGCCGAAGCTTCTATGGTCAAGGTGTTTTGCACTGAAATGGCAAGTCGTATTGCCGAAAAAGCCATAGATATTTTTGAGATGGATGGTTGTCTGACCAGTAATCAAATAGAAATTCTTTTAAGAGATGTCAGGTTGTACAGGATTTATGAAGGGACCAGTGAGATTCAACGAATCATCATTGCAAGAAATCTTTTGAAAAAATAAAAAGACAAGATCTGCTTCGGCCAGCCATGGGGATTATATAATTGGGTGGTATCAGGCAAAAATTTTGATGGGCACATTAGGAGAACGGATGTGAATTTTGAACTTAATAAAGAACAAAAACAGATTAAAAAAGCAGTTAAAGATTTTGTAAAAGGTGAATTTAAAAAAGATATTATTCATGAATTAATAGAAAACAAAGCATATCCTGCAAAAATCTTGAACAAAGCAAGCGAGTTGGGATTTTTAGGCATCCATTTTCCTGAACAATACGGTGGAGAGGCATTAAGTGTCTTTGAAAAAATCTTGATTGCCGAAGAGCTGGCAATTGGAAGTTCTACGGTAGGTGCTTGCGTGAGTCTTGCAGGATATGGAACAGAAATATTGCTGCAATATGGCAGTGAAAAACAAAAAAAAATATGGCTTCCCAAAGTGGCGGATGCAGAAATCCTTTCAAGTTGTGCCTTTACAGAACCAGGGATAGGAAATAACATTGAACTTTCTCAAACAACAGCAGTTAAAGATGGTAATTCGTGGTTAATCAATGGGAGAAAAGCCTTTGCTGTCAACGGCGGCCCTTTGGCAGGTTTTTATATTGTTTTATGTAAAACCGATTCTGAAGCAGGAAATCCTGAGCAGGGTTTAAGTACCATGCTTGTAGAAGCAGATTGCCAGGGAGTGTCAGCAGTTGATATTGGTAATAGATTAGGTCATAAACTTTTATTTATCAGTAATATTGAATTTAATAATGTTCGCATTCCTCTGGAAAATCTCATTGGTCAGGAACATAAGGGCTACTCACAGGTCATGGAATTTTTTAATCATAGCCGTCTGGTTATCGCTGCTCTATCTGTTGGAACAGCTCAGGGTGCTTTCGACCGGGCGTTTGCACATGTAAAACAAAGAGAACAATTTGGTCAGAAACTTATAGATTTTCAAATCACCCGGCATAAACTTGCGGAAATGATTACTGAAATTGAAAATGCAAGACTAATGACCTGGCAGGGAGCCCTGGCTTGTGAAAAAGGCAGCACCAATACAAAATTATGCAGCATGGCTAAACTTGTTGCAACTCGGACTGCTATGAAAGTGTGTGATCATGCACTCCAGCTTTTAGGCGGATATGGTTATGTACAAGAGTATGAGGTAGAGGGCTTTTATAGAGACGCAAAGATGTCTGAAATCCTTGAAGGTAACCAGCATGTGCAAAAAGATGTAATTGCAGATACCATAACTGGAAAAAGATAAATTATCATATGCTATCAGGAGAACTAAAATGCTTTCATACAAGAATCTGAATTATGAAATCAAGAATCACATAGCCATTATTACTATAAACCACCCGCCGGCCAACACCTGGAATCTTGCAACCATGGAAGACTTCGAAGATTGCATTGAAAGGGCAAGCACTGATACAGACGTCCGGGTTGTCATTATAACAGGAGGCAAAGAAAAATGTTTTTCTGCAGGTTTTGATGTCAGTGATGCAGCCAATGCAGACATCATCAGTCCCAAGGGTCGTGAATTATGGCGTAAATTAGACAGGCTTTCAAAACCCACCATAGCCGTCATTAATGGACATGCTCTGGGCGGTGGTCTGGAACTTGCTCTGTCATGTCACTTCAGAATCATGGTGGACAACCCAAAGACCATACTCGGCCTCACAGAGCTGAATCTTGGAATTATTCCGGGATGGGGCGGAACCCAGCGTCTTCCCCGTATTGTGGGAAGAGCTAAAGCTCTTGATATGATTTTTTTCAGTAAAAGGATTAATGTTGATGAAGCATTAAAAATAGGACTCATTGACCGGAAAGTCGTTTCAGAATCACTTATGGATGATGCCATTGAATTTGCTGAAAAACTGGCAAATCGTCCTCCCATAGCAGTGCAGTGGATGCTGGATGCTTTTTCCGCAGGGTTGTATGACGGTCTTGAAAAAGGCCTTGAGATTGAATCCTTGGGAAGTACCGCAGTTCGTAGCACAGAAGACCGCAATGAAGGTTTCAAGGCCTTTATGGAAAAGCGAAAACCTCAATTCAAGGGCAGGTAGCTAAAGAAAGAATCAGATTGGTTATTATGTATTAAAAATACTTAGGGGGGAAGGGCAACTGTAATGGGAACAACTTTTGCAGAAAGATATGAAAGCAAACTGATTTCCGGAAAAGAAGCAGCCGGTTTGGTAAAATCGGGTAATCATATTCACCTTGGAGGTGCGGCTAATATAGCAGCAATTATAGATAAATATCTTGCAGATCGGGTAAATGAATTAGAAGATATTAGAGTTGTTACCTATATAGACACAATAAAATATAAAATCTGTGAAGCAGATCCCGAAGGAAAAGTCTTTAAGTGGTACAGCGGGTTTTTGTTGAGTTCTGTAAGGCATGTATCAAAACAGCGCGGTATTGGTGTTTATATACCGGAAACATGGCACACCGCTCCAATGGTCTATCGGGAAAAACACCATTTTGATTTTTTCTTTATTGTTACCTCTCCCATGGATGATAAAGGATATTTCAATTTTGGCCTGACCAGCGGACATAACAGAGCAATTGCAGATGTATCAGATAAAATAGTGGCGATTGTAAGAAAAGATATGCCTGCGATTAATGGAGGATATGAAGAAAGCCTGCACTTTGATTCTGTGGATTACATTGTAGAAGACAATGAATTTGAGACCTTTTGTTTACCTGAAATAGAATCTAAACCCGAAGACAAAATAATAGCAGAAAATATTTTGAACTCAGGATTAATTAAAGATGGTTCCACACTTCAAATAGGAATTGGAGGCTTGCCAAATGCTGTTCTTGATTCAATAGCTTCTTCTGGAATAAAGAATTGTGGGCTGCATACTGAAATGCTTACCTCTAAAATGATTGATTTGATAGAGCAAGGAGTTGTAACAAACAGTGAGAAAAAAGCAGACAGGTTTAAGACCGTATTTACCTTTTGCCTTGGTGATAGAAAGTTATACAATTATGCAAATCAGAATGCTGCATTTTCCCTTTTCCCTGTCGATTATACCAATAGCCCTTTGATCATTTCTCAGCAACCAAACATGTTTTCCTTAAACAGTGCCATAAATGTAGATTTAACCGGACAGGTCGCTTCAGAGCAGATGGTATTCAATGGCAGACCTTACCAAATAAGTGGATCAGGCGGACAATTAGATTTTGTTATGGGTACTTTGTTGTCTCAGGATCAAAAAGGGCTCAGTGTCCTTGCGCTGTATTCCACCTACAAAGACACCTCAAGGATACTTCCTTTATTAGAAAAGGGTTTCAATGTAACTGTTCCAAGAACACTTACACAATATGTGGCTACAGAGTGGGGTGTGGTGAATTTAAGAGGGCTAAGTAACAGCAGCCGGGCAGAGGCTCTTATTTCAATTGCCCATCCTGATTTTAGAGAAGAATTATTCAAAAAAGCAAATGAATTGGGGCTGATTTCATATACCTCAATAAAAGAAGAGAACAAAGGAATAGTTTTTCTCAGGCAATAATTATAGTATTTAACTTTAAGAAAAAGAAATTTTGTCATGTACAAACAAGTTTTAAGGCTGATGACAATTTGTGTTGTGTCTATTTCGTTAATTTTTATGCTGAATGGTGTAGCAGCTGCAAAAGAGGGACTTACTGCAATGCAGCGGGGCATGATAGATGGTTATATCGGTTCAATGGTCTACTTTGCAGGCGTTCTTCCTGAAGTAAATGGAGAATGGCTTCCTTTCAGCTGGAAAAATGTTTCTGAAGCTATGGATATTGAAAATAATGCGTTTTAGGATCAGTTTTTAAGTTTTTGTATGGATAAACGGCCCAATGGTTGGGCAGCAAGTACAAATTTTAATCATAAATGGAGGTATCGTATGAAGAAATTTTCAGGACTTATGATCGGGATGATTGTTTGCGTCATGATGGCGTGGCCGCAGGCCGGGATCGCTAAAACCAAAAAAATAACGATCCAGTGTGCTTATCCTGAAACCGCGTATGTGGGTCAGAGTACCATTTTTTTTGCAAAGCGCGTCAAAGAACTAACTAAAGGCGAGGTGGATATTAAAGTCTTCTGGCCGGGGCAGCTGGTCAAGACCAAAGAGGCGTTTGAGTCCGTAAAAACAGGTATGATTGACGGATATTCGGGCAGTATGCTTTATTTTGCCGGATTTGTACCTGAAGTAAACGCTGAATGGCTTCCCTTTGGTTGGAGTACGCCCCAGGAGGCTTCCGACGTTTATGAAAAATACGGGTGGCTGGAGCTGATGCGGGAAGCAACCCAGAAACATGGTGTCCGTTATATCGCTCCGCTTGGTGTGGCGTCCATGGGTTTGATTACCAAAGTTCCAGTGAGAACGGTTGACGATCTGAAGGGCCTTAAGATTCGGGCAGTTGGAATGGAGGCAAAGATTATTGCTGCCCTTGGCGGATCTGCTGTTGCTGTTTCCGGTGCTGAGCAATATATGGCTTTAAAGCAGGGTGTGGTGGATGGAACGGATTATCCTTTCTATACAATAGGGCAATATAAGTTCTATGAAGTCTGTGATTATATCACACGACCCGCCTTGCATACGCCTGGTATGGTAGAAATTATTATGAATGATGAATCTTATAAATCTCTTTCCGAGGCTAACCAGAAAGCCATTGACCAGGCAGGATGGGAAACATTCCAGAGAACTGTCAAACTCAATGAAGAATGGGACAAGGAGGCATATGCCGTCTGCAAGGAAAAGAATGTTGAAATTATTGATTTAACACCCGAGGCCCTGGAAGAGTTCCGGGCAAAGATCTATCCGCTTTGGGATGAAGTTGCCCAGAAAAGTGATATCAGCAAACGCCTGGTGGACAAGCTTAAAGCGTATCTGAACGATAAGGGAGTTAAAATACAATAAACATATTGGCAGGTTCAACTCTGTTTTAAACAGAGCTGAACCTGTCTGAATGACAACGGGAGAAAAAAAGTGAAGCGGTTTTGTGATTTCATTGATCGAATAAATATTGGGATTGGAAAAATTTCAAGTTTTTTAATCCTGATTCTTGTGGCCATTGTCATGTACGAAGTGGTAAGCCGTTATTTTTTTAATGCGCCAACCCAGTGGTCCAATGAATTGAGTGAATATCTTCTCACTGGTGTGGTCATGCTGGGAGGTGCGTATTGTCTGGCAGAACATGAACACGTTCGTGTGGATATCATCCATCGCAATTTCAGCGACCGGATCCAGGCATGGATTGAAATTTTTACTTTTTTATTGGTGTTGACCTTTGTGACTGCCATTGTCTGGAAAGGAGGAGAGGCCAGTTACGATGCCTTTATCCATGACAGAAGATCCATGAGTGTCATGGAAATGCCATTGTTCCCCTCCATGGTATTGGTGCCTGTGGGGGCTTTTCTTTTGGGACTTCAGAGCCTGGCAGGTGCTTTGCGGGCAGTTCTCCAATTGACAGGTTCACAACCCATGGCTAAAAAGGATATCTAAATTTATGGAAACCTGGGTTTTAATGATCATTGTTTTCAGTTCTCTTATATTGCTGCTCTGTTTAGGGGTTCCCATTGCGTTTAGCCTTTGCAGTATTTCAACCATCGGAATAATTTTTACCTGGGGTCCCAAAGGACTTCTTCTCCTTTTCAACTCGGCATACGCAGAATCCACCAGTTTTCTTTTGTTGGCGATCCCTTTGTTTGTCTTCATGGCAAACATGCTCAAATTCAGCGGCATGGGGGATGACCTGTACGAGGTGGTGTATCGCTGGATGGGCAACGTCCGGGGCGGCTTGGCCCTGGGGACGGTTGTTATCTGTGCCATCTTTGCCGCCATGGCTGGCATCAGTTCGGTTGCAACCATCAGCATGGGATTGATTGCCCTTCCATCCATGTTATCTCGAGGATATCAAAAGGATTTGGCCATCGGCAGTATTGCCGCAGGCGGCGCCCTGGGGATTTTGATTCCTCCTTCCATTATTATGATTCTTTATGGGGCCATGGCGGAAGTTTCCGTTGGTAAACTGTTTATCGGCGGAATTGTCCCGGGCTTTCTAATGTGCCTTATATTTATGCTCTATATCGCTGTCAGAGCCTTCTTTAACAAGGATATCGCGCCCGCCATAAAAGAAAAATTCACCTTTAAGGAAAAACTTATTGTGCTCAAAGGGGTCATTCTTCCCATTGGGTTGGTTTCCCTGGTTCTTGGTGTGATCTATTTGGGTGTCTGTACCCCGACCGAAGCATCCGCCGTCGGTGCCTTCGGTGCCATGGTATGTGCTTTTATTTACAAGAAACTGACCTGGGGAAATCTGAAACAATCATTGTGGGCCACCATAAAGATAAATGCCATGGTCTTCTGGCTGATCATCGGTGCCCTTGCATTTACCAATTTCATGGCCTATTCGGAGATTCAGGGGCTGTTGAAAGCGAGCATTCTTTCCCTGGAATATTCTCCCTGGGTAATTTTGATAGCCATGCAGCTTCTCTTTTTTGTTCTGGGTATGTTTCTGGATCCGGCAGGGATTATTATGCTGACCACCCCCATATTTGTTCCCATTATCGTTGAGTTGGGATTTGATCCCCTGTGGTTTGGGATACTGTTTGTTATCAATATGGAGATGGCATATATTACTCCGCCATTCGGATTCAACCTTTTTATCATGAAAGGGATCGTGCCTCCGGATATAACCATGGCAAACATTTATCGCGCCATTATCCCCTTTGTGTTTCTCCAGGCCATTTGCCTGATTCTGGTTATGGTGTTTCCAGGCTTGGCAACATGGTTGCCTGAACTTATGATTACAAAATGAACGGAGCTCAAATTGTCATAAAAACGGCTGTAGCAGCGGGCATTAAAATATGTTTTGCAAATCCCGGGACAACAGAAATGCCCTTGGTGGCAGCATTGGATTCAGTACCTGGCATTCAGGCAAAGTTGGGGCTTTTTGAAGGATGCTGCACCTGGGCTCAGGGCTGGCCAGCTACTGTATCCTGTTTAAAGGACGGAAAAAAACGCTTATTATTTTAGGAGGCCGTGCCCTGGGAAAAGATCGACGAATAAACTGATTCGCAATGCATTTTGGCGGAGACTATTAGACTATTGTTGGCGAAGTTTGTCGAAAGGTATTGAAACGTACCTAAAAGCCGGTTTTACTTGTACCCATGCCTCATGACAAAAATTAACATGAATAACATGAATAAAAGGGGTTAATATCAATACAATCAGCAAAGATTTATCAGGACTTGAGCAACTGCGTTTGAGAGTTAAAGGCATATTACCAGAATCACCTATTTTCAAGGCCATGTGCATAAAAATAATTACAGCGGAAAAAGGTTTTGTGAAATTGGAAGCAATTCCCGGCCCCCATCATCTGAACGCCATGGGTGTTGTTCAGGGCGGAGTTACTGCAAGTATTCTGGATGCAGCAACCGGATGTGCCATTCAAACATTACTTGAGACAGGTATGAGATTTGCCACCATGGATTTGAATGTTAAATACATCAAGCCAGTTCAGGCAGATGGTTCTATCTTGTTTGCCGAAGGTCGAACCCTTCATGTGTCGAATCGAATTGGTATGGCAGAAGGAACATTAAAAAATAAGAATGGCAAACTCTATGCCTGTGCTTCAGCCACATGTATGATTTTCAAAAAAAATTCAAGATCTGAAATCACTGCATTAGAATTTACGAATTGAAAAACAATAATGTAAAAGTTTATTACGGGTGGTTTGTCGTTGGCGGTCTCTTCTGGGTTGCATTCCTCGGTCCCATGGGAAGATATATTCTAACATCCCTGTTCCCTTTCATTCTCGATGATCCGGGCTGGTCAAGGCAAACTGTCGGCATTGCCTTTACGATTCATCTCTGGGTATATGCTTTCTTCGCCATTGCGGTTGGGCATATGATCGATCGAATCGGGGGAAGAAAAATCATTTTTACCGGCGGAGCACTCATTCTGATCGGGCTTATCTGTTTATCTCAAGTTCAGCACATCTGGCAGTTTTACCTGGTTTTTGGAATTATACTCTCGGCAGCAGTTTCCATGACCCATTATATCCCAAATACGACTATTGTCAGAAAATGGTTTGTCAAAAAATCCGGTATCGCCACGGGGCTGGTGACGGTTGGCACAGGAACTGGATTAGCTGTCCTGACACCGGTGATCAGTTATTTGTGTGCCTACATGGGCTGGCGCACCACCTGTTTGATATGCGGTTTCGCCATAGGGATTCCGATCATGCTGATTGCCATTTTTGTAGTAAGGGATACGCCTGAAAGTATGGGACTTCTTTCAGATGGAGAAAAGACAGCAGAGAACAGATACCGCAATTTACATGAATCGGAAAATGCAGATACACATGGCAGACTGGTTAAGATGACACCGCAACAGGCCATGAGGACAAAATCTTTCTGGTATCTTTTTATTGTCTATTCTGTAACCGGCATACCACTACAGGGGATGTTGACACATATGGTCTCCTGGAGTATCGAGATGGGTGTATCATCGGCAAACTCCGGGATGATTATGCTATCTTTGGGGCTGCCTTCAATTTTAGTTCGAATTTTTGCCGGATGGATGGGGGATCATTTCGGGAAAAAAAAGGTGCTTGTTTTTTTTAATGTGATATCAATGACAGTATGGATATTCGGGTGGTTTTTCATCAAAGACGTCACGAGTTTTTTTATTTTTGCAGTGCTGCTCGGATTTGTTTACAGTGCGCCTTTTGCCCTTTATACTCCTTTTCTGGGGGATCTGTTTGGTAGCTTGTCTGTGGGAACTTTGATGGGCACAATTACATTAGGCCATAGCATTATTGGAGGCATAGGACCTTATTTATGGGGCTGGATAGCAGATACAACCGGCTCCTATGCATTGAATTGTATAATATCTGCAGGATGCTATGGAATTGTAACGATATTTCTCATAATGATTTATCCTGTCCGGCACAAAGAGCCGCTTACTGCTGCGTCGGATAGTGAATAAACCTGCTTTTCAAACCAATACCAAATTAACATCTTCTGAAATCGGCAAGGCAATTGGCAGATCAAGACAGGCCGTTGACTCATATATTGCTGATTTAAGGGCCACAACCCTTTTGGAACTTGATCTTAAAATCTTTCATTTAAACCTGCTGGGAATCCTCCAAGACAGGATAGCAAAGAGATTGGGTATTCCTCAAAGAACTTTATCTGACCATTTAGCCCAAGTTCGTCAAAACAAATTACAGACACCCGTCGGTAGGGAGTCGGTCACTATTTATGGTCACTACTCATTTCGCATTGTATAACTTCCTTGGAAGGGGCTCCTCATTGAGACCCAGCATTCTATAAATATTTTTATGATCCGGTTCTGGGAGACT
>NZ_JAUWQB010000077.1 GCF_030611305.1 Desulfobacula sp.
AATTGGTTTTTTTAAAAATGCTATCTGTTTTTACTTAAAATCTATGCAAATATTTTTACTTTTATATCGTCTTCATGTTGCAGGGCGTGCCAAAGATCATAATGTGTCTGCTGGATCAGCCAGCTTTCAGGGCTGCCGCCAAACGCTTTTGAAAGCCTGATAGCCATTTGCGGTGAAATACCAAAACGGCCATTTAATAATGCTGACAATGTCTTTCTTGATACACACAGCCCCTTGGCTGCCTCGGTAACTGTTAAGCCCAAAGGTTCAAGACAAAGTTCTTTGATAACCTTGCCAGGATGTGGTGGATTGTGCATAACCATTTTATTTTCTCCTTAATGATAGTCTTTATAATCTACATCTGCGGCCTTATTGTTTTCAAATCGGAAAATCACCCGCCAGTTTCCCGAAACATCAACCGCCCAGAATTGTTTTAAATCCCCTTTTATGGGTCTGAAATAGTTTTTAACCGGACGTCATCCTGATTTCATGAAAAATCCCTGGCAAGGCTTCAACAAGGTATAATGGAAGAGACAATAGTTTATAACGCGCTGTTTCAATTCCATTGACCGTACTTAAGTATAAAGTGATCGGAATCTTTTTTTTTGCTGAAGCAATTCTAATTTTTATTACCCTATATCAAAAAATAAAGCATGGGATATTATGATCTAAAAACTTTTGTATAAATGTGAGGGTGACGGCATTTGCTTTATAACCCCTCAGGCATCAGCCGTGCCCCGTGAATCACGGCAATAACATCAATCTGGTCCGGCTTGATCCGATAGATAATCCGGTATGGTTTTTCAATCAGTTCCCTGATATTATCGGCATCATACTCGGGCACCTTTCTGCCGGACAGGTTATGTTCGGCAATCTGTTCGGTACGCCGGGTGATCCTGTCAATCATATGCCTGGCATAGGTTGGAGAGTTGAACGCTATGTATTCGTAGATATTGGCAAGATGATCAATAGCGTTCTCGGTCCAGAGAACTCTCATTTTGTTAAACCAAACTTTTTACGGACGTCTTTGACATCCATGGTGCGACCTTCATCACTGTCCTTTATGCCTGCTTCAATGGTTTGACGGACATAAATCTGGTGCATCAGGTCATCCCAGGTGGCCTGGTCCGGAAGTTGGTTTAATATTTTGTAAGCTTCTTGTTTTATCCCTTCGGTCTGCATATTTTTATCTCCTGTCATTTTGCATCCATTGACATGACATCTGTCATTTTGTTCTTCATGATCATGGCATCCAGTATTTTAAGAACCGCATCCTGTTCTTCAGTATCAAAATGTTCAAGTTCCCTGAATCGTTTTATGAATTTGCTATTGTGCAGCTCGGTCATATCGGTTTGTCTGCGTAATGCCTTAACTTATTGCCAACAGCCTTTCTCATCTCTTCATCCTTCATTGTGGCTTTATCTCCTGTTTTATTATTTTTTTGAACAAATTATAACACAGGTTTTGAAATTGACATTGGCACACTATCATTTTACGACTATAACATAATCGCATAATGAATAAAAGTTTTTCTTGATACACACGCCCCTTGGCTGCCTCGGTAACTGTTAATCCCAAAGGTTCAAGACAAAGTTCTCTGATAACCGCCCAGAATTGTTTTAAATCCCCTTTTAACGGGTGTAATCTAAGACCCGACAGATTCATATCTTCCGGGGTTTGGGATCATGAAATATCCGGCAGCCAGTTATGGATATTTAAAAGACATAGAAGGGTTCACAGCTAAGATGATGTGTCTATATATAAACAGCAGGGAGTTGAATAATCTTGTCTGCAATCATTTGGACTTGCTCACCATTATTTATTAATATACCAAGAGGCAGTTCATTGTCCTTAACAAATTTTTTCAAGGTCTGAATCTGCTGCATTTTAACTCTGGTTCCAAATTTAATCTCAATGGGCAGAATTCCAAACGGGCCTTGTAGAATCAAATCAATTTCAGCTCCGTTTCTTGTTCTATAATAAGAATAGTTCCAGTTTGTACAATGGGTAGCTTCAATTCCCCTGATAATTTCTTCAATTATAAAAGCTTCAAAACTTGCGCCCACATTGGAATAATTCATTAATTGTTCCCGATTGGTCACTCGCTGGAGAAAGTGAGATAAACCGCTATCCTGAAAATTTCCCCTTGGCATTTTAGTTAAAGATCGCTGGCTGTCCCTGGCATAGCTGGAAATGTTACGCCAAATATAGCTGCCCTGTACAATATCAAGATAATCCCGGATTGATTTTTCGCTGATATTTAATGATCTTCCTGTCTGGGAACGATTTATTATGGTGCCGCTCAGTGCAGAAAGCATTGAAATAAAGCGTTGATATTTAATTAAATCAAGCCTGGGAAAAAGTGATCTGATATCTCTTTGAACATAAGTCTGGAAATAATTCTCCATCCAGGTAGCATAAAAGAACCGATCATTTTCCAATATTGGCTCAGGATATCCACCCATCAAAAAAGCATCCATGACTTGATTGTGACTTAATGTTGGCTTAAGCTTTTTTATTTCTCCAAGGGAATTTGATCCAAGAGGCTTGTCAAAAATTTTGTAAAAATCAGACAAGGGATGAGAATTTATCTCATTGGCTTTAAGGGTGTTTAACTCAATAACACCGACCCTGCCTGCCAGGCTCTGGGATACATTTTTTATCAGATCAAGAGAACTGGAACCTGTAAGAATAAAACGGTTTTTAACTTTTCTGTCCCTGTCAATAACACCGCGTAGATGTGAAAACAGTTCCGGATATTGCTGGACTTCATCAATAATAATTGAATGGGGATTTTCCTTAATGAAAAATTCAAAATCCCGCGAGATAAATTCAAAGTCCTGAAAGCGCTCAAGATCAAAATATGCCCATTCAGGCCTGATCATTTTTGCAAGGGTGGTTTTTCCGCACTGACGTACGCCAAGAATAATAACAGCCGGAAAAAAATCCAACAAAGTATTAAGCTTTTTATGCAAGTTTCGATCAATCATATTCGTACTATACAAACGAATTTTACTGATGTCAACTGAATAATCCCAAAATTAATTTTCCCGATGAAAGGAAGCCCGGGAATACGTACTTATTTACTTACACAAAAACAGTTGGACTATATGGTTTCTGTTGCATAATTAGTTATTACTGCAAAAAAACTTAAGCATGCACTTTCTATTTCATCCGGGTAGCCAGCTCAAGTCGGTCCCGGCAGCCTGTTTTTTTGAAGATGGATGTGAGGTGGGCCTTAACCGTACGAATGGAGATGAACATCTTTTCGCCGATCTCCCTGTTTGACAACCCGTTGACCAGCCATTTGGCCACTTCTGCTTCCCGCAAGGTTAAGTCTTTCAGCCATGGTTCTTCTTTTTTTTCGCTTTTATTGGCGGGCAAAGCTGTAATCATCCGGTTGACGATGGCAGGGGGCAGCCATATCTGACCTGATTTAAGGGCAAAAACAGCCTGGTGTAAATTTTCCTCGTGCATGTGCCTGTTGCCATAGGCTCTTACGCCACGCCGCAAAAGCCGCATGGCCTGTTCAATTACCGGTACGGTGACAAGGATCAGGGTCGGGCAGATGATTTGAGGCAGATCTTTTTCCCGGCACCACTCAAGGTCGATAATCAACATATCTTTGCTGGTTATCTCCTGATTGATCAACTCCTGAATAGCGGACAAGTGCCTTGTCTTATACTGTTTTCCGAACAGGTCGACACAGAGTCCAACAAGTGTTTCATCGCCGCTGTAAACAATAAGCATTGTTACCTTATCTTTCCCTTAATGCATTGTTTTTTGCCCGGAGAATCGGTTTCATCAAATACTGCATAATTGTTTTTTTGCCGGTAATAATATCCACCTGGGCGGTCATGCCCACAATGATATTTTTCTTATTTGTTTCCGTGCCCAGATAATTTTTCTCCGTCATAATACGGACCAGATAAAATTCCTCCTGGCGCTCATCGGTAATGGTATCCGCACTGATATGAACTACTGCTCCGTCAAGCCCCCCGTAAATGGCAAAATCATAGGCACTCAGCTTTACGATGGCTTTGAGCCCCGGATAAAGAAAGGCAATGTCAGAAGGCCTGATTTTTGCCTCCACCAATAATCTTTTCTCATGGGGAACAATCTCTATAATATCCATTCCCGGCCTGACAACGCCGCCCAGCGTATTAATCATCAGTTGCTTGACCGTGCCGTCAACCGGGGAGCGGACATTGGTCCGTGTGACCCGGTCTTCTATGGCGACCTGGTTTTCCCTCATACGCTCAATTTCCGCCAGGGCTTTGTTTAATTCTTCCTGTGCTTCGCCCCGGTGTCTGCTCTCTATTTCCCGGATCTGGTTTTCAGCCTCCTTTGTTTTTGATACCAGAGATTCCGCATTTTTTATCGCGCTTTCATGTTCATGCTTCTTATCAAGGACCTTTTGTTTGAGCTGGATAAATTCCAGCTCGGAGACCAGTCTTTTCTCAAACATGGGCCGGGTGAGTTCAATTTCCCGGGCCATCATTTCCCGGCTGGATTCCAGGATTTTTATTTCCAGGCGGGTAGCTGCCAATTCTATTCTCCGCTGCTTCAGCCGCTGTTTCAAGACCCCGATTTCGCTTTTTTTCCGAATCATGTTGGTGTCGTAAAGTCTTTTTTCCTTTACAAGCAACCCTTTAATATCGGCAGCTCCTGCCGAGCCCGCCTTAAAACTTTTAATCCCGGCTTCAGCCTGGAAACGGACAACGCGTGCCCGAAGCTCATTAATCACAGATTTACTCTCTGCAAAGGAACTTCCGGCGCCGGTATTGTCAATAATGACCAGGGTCTGTCCTTTTTTAACGGAATCTCCTTCATGCACCCTGATTTCTTTAATAATCCCGCCTTCCAGATTCTGCACCACCTGGATCTGCTGGGAAGGGATCATCCTTCCGCTTCCCTGGGTTCTCTCATCGATTTCAGCATAATTTGCCCATGCGATCAGAGAAATAATCACAATGGCTACGGCATACAGCAGGATGTTCGTCCTGGCAGGGCTGTCCGACAGAATCGCCGCACTCAGGCTGTTCATAAACCGGATATCGTTTTGGCTGTATTTTTTATGGAACTGTTCCGGCAATCGCCCGGACGCAACCTTTTTGACGGAATCCTTATCAACGCTCACTTGACTTTCCCTCCAAGTTTCGCAAAAATCTCTTCCTTTGGACCATCCATGACGAGTCTTCCCTTATCCATGACCAGAATACGGTCAACAATCTTCAGAATAGACGGTTTATGCGTTATGATGAGGGTTGTTTTGCCTTTGGTAACCCTGGTCAGGTTCGAAATAACCTGATTTTCCGTATTGAAATCCATGGCATTGGTTGGCTCGTCAAGCAGAACCACAGGACTTTCATTAATAAAGGCCATGGCCACGGCAACCGATTGCCGCTGTCCACCGGACAGGGCGAATCCTCTTTCTCCCACCTGGAGATCCATACCCATGGGATGACGGTCGGTGAAAGTGTCAACGTTACCGATTTTTGCTGCGTTAATGATCTCATTGTCACCGGCATGGGGGGACTTGAGTGTGATGTTGTCCCGTACCGTTCCGGAAAAAAGAATGACATCCTGGGGTATATAGCTGAAATTATGACGCAGGTCAGCCGGATCAATCTGCTTTATATCAAGCCCGTCAATAAAGATGGCTCCTTCACCGGGATCAAACAGACCGAGCAGGAGCTTGCCGATGGTGGATTTCCCCGAGCCCACCGCACCGATGATCCCGACCCTTTCGCCGGGATTGATGTGAAAACTGATATTGGATATGGCTTTGTTCTGTTCTTCCGGGTAATTGAAACCCACATCCTTGAACTCGATTTTCCCCCGAAGAATTGGCCGATGGAGAAACTTCTTTTTTTCAGGACGTTCTATTTCCTTTTCCATAAACTCGTTCAGGGATTTGAGCCCGGCTTTCATCTGTCCGAAGTTCAACAGCAGTGAAATCGCCTGGGAAAAGGGTGCAATACTGCGTGAAGAAAGAATGTTGATCGCGATAAGTCCACCCATGGTCAACTCTCTTTCCTTGATCAGGTAAACGCCCGCAATAATAATGGCCACACTGCAGCACTGTGAGATAGAGCCGGACATGGTGGCAAGTGAACCGGACCGAACCCGGGAGCGCTGGGTTTTGCCTGCGATGAACCCGCTGCTCTCTTCCCAGTGCCACTGCATGGAACTGCCGGCATTAAATGCCTTGATGGTCTCAAGATTGGCCAAAGATTCGACCAGGATGCTGTTTCGCTGATGGGTTGCCTCGTGGGTGCTGTCGATGACTTTCTGGATGGAATGCCTCATGGGAATACTGAGAAGCAAAATAAGAAGGATTGCCGCCAGCGGGATCAACACAATGATATTATTGATGGAATAAATTACCAGGAGAAAAACAGCTGCAAAGGGAAGGTCAATAAACGCCGTAATAGCACCGGATGCGAAAAATGACCGGATGCCGTCAAGTTCCCTTATGATACTTGAAAAAGCCCCCACAGAGCGGGGTCTGTTTTCAAGTTTCAGGTTCATGGCCTGCTCAAAGAGCATGGAAGACAAAATGACGTCACTTCGTCTGGCGGCATTTTCCAGAAAATAGGTCCTGATATGCTTGAGGATAAAATCAAAAATATAAATGAGACCGACACCGGCGGCCAGCACCCAGAGGGTGTCAATGGCATTGTGAGGAATAATGCGGTCATAGACGTTCAACGTAAAAATAGGGCCTGCAATCACGAAGAGATTCACAAGGAATGTTGCCAGCAGGACCCGCCCGTATATCCCCTTGAATTTCATGAGGGTGCCGAAAAACCAGTTTTTCCGTTTTATAAACTCCCCGGTTAACTGCTCCTGGCCGAATCCTTCATATTTTCGTTTCAAAAAAAATACATAGCCGAGATATCCTTGTTCCAGTTTTTCCATGTTCACCTGAACAGGGGCCTCATCCAGGGAAGGGATGATCACCTGTGCGGTTTTGTCCTTGCGGTTGATTTCCAGAAGGACACAGGCATTGTCGCCTTTCAGGGTAAGGATTACCGGCAGCACAAGGGAAGGGATATCCTTTAATTCGCGCCTCTGTAATTGTGAAAGAAACCCGACTTTTTCTGCAGCCCGTGAAAAATTTGCCTTTGGGTTATCAATACTGAAGAGTCTTTGCTTCTCACTCCTCGGCTCAAAGGGAAGACCAGAGGCCAGAACTTCTGCAGAGGTTGGTTTATGGTTCAGCTTTGTGAGTATCACCAGACACTGCATCAGGGGATCGGTAGAAAGCGTATCACTCATTTTTGTCTCTCAAAGGAGCAATCCCTGCAATGCCATACCCCTGGAAATAGTTTATATTTCTATCGGCGAGTACCAGCCGCTGTGCTTCGTTTTCAATTTTTGTTGCAATCAATTTGATGCCCAGGCTGGCGCTGATTGTGAAAAGCGCATTCAGGACCATATCAACTTTTTCAGGATCATCAAATACTTCCAGATAGTCCCGCTCAATTTTAATATAATGGGGCTTTATCTTCTTGAGATGGCTGAGCGATGCATCATGCATGGTGTACTGGTCTAAGCCGAATTTGAAACCCATCCCCGTGATTAACCCGACAAAATCAATGAAGATTTCAGGGTACCGGATCAGTGTGGTTTCATGAATCTCAAAAACAAGGCGGTCCTTCAGGGATTTGTGTTCCATTAAAAATTTCCTGAGCCAGAGGCAGGCCAAACGATCCCGGCAAAATTCAGTAGTGATATTGACTGCCAGGGCATGTTCAGGATTGATCGAAAGATATCGGTCCGACTGCTCCAGAAGATATTGGTCAAGTCGGCTTGCCAGCCCAAGCGTCACTACCATGGGTATAAACAATCCAGCACGATACTGAACACCTTGCCGGTCAACCATGTTGACAAAAACTTCTCGATGGAATTCATCCGCACCAGACATTACAGGCTGAGCTGTCAGAAAAAAACGGTTTTCAGAAAAGGCCTCTTCAATTAACGTTTTCCACGCCGCCTTGCCGATCGCAGCCTGGGACTGCTCCTCCCTGAAACTTTTAACCGTCCCGTTCAATCCGGTCCGGGCCTTTGACAGGGCATAGTCTGCTTTGGAAAGAACCGTGCTCAAATCATCCTCGTATTTGTAAGATGCCAGACCGCCATAAACCTCTATGGAGTCGGGGAGAGCCTTTTCATGACTTAATCCTGCTATAAAATTACTTATGACTGCTTTGGCAATTGCCAGGCCTTTTTCCGATCTACTATCCGGTAGAATTATACCAAATTCCCGCCGGGGCAACCTGGCCACCAGAGCATCCTCTACGGACTCTGTTTCTTTTTTTAGTATTTTTGCCAGATGCTTGAAAATTTTATGGGTAAGGGGCCGATCCCCGGAAAGTTCAATTCCTTCCATTTCGGTCAACCCCAGCATGATAACCTGACCCTGGGCTTTTTCCCCGCGGTTTTTTATAAAATGGGCAAGCTGTTTTACAAAAAATGGACGATTATGAAGTCCGGTAATATGATCTTTATAACGTAATTCCTGGTAACGAGTCAGGCTTTCGAGATGGCGATTAAAGATCGATTCCACTTTTTGGACCATGATGTTCATGGCGAGTACAACTTTTTTCAACTCGGGGGTTTTCGGAATATCCGGATTGATAATAAATTCGTTGTTGCTGATTTTCTGAGCCTGGAGCTTGATTTTTTCCAGCGCTCTTAAAAGATGGCGCAAGCCGAGATAATTTATAAAAATAACAATACTGCCAAGCAAAAGAAATTGCAGACAAAGCTGCTTAAGTATTTCCCATAGTTTTTTATATGACTGACCGGGGTGACCCTTAATCTGAAGCGTGCCAAAAACAGACCACCCGTCCATCACTTGAGCTTCTGCCACAGGTATGATCAGGTCTATATGATTTAAGAAAAAAGCAGGCACACCATAAACCGTCAATGCTTCACTCTTCTTGTAAATCACATTGCCGTCCCGGTGGACTAGTGTTATGGATTCGTAATATCCACCGTCAAACATTGCATTGATGCTGGTTTTCACAAAAACATCATCCGACGGTCTTGAACTAAATGACAGGGCAAGGACATTGGCAAGATTTTTTGCGTTGAGATATGATTGATTTGCAGTAAAGTCCCGCGCTGTGTTAAAATTGATCCTCAATACGATGATCAGCGTGATCAGCAGCAACAAGGTCACTAATAGCTGTATTTGCTTTAAAAGACTCAATTTTCCCTCTCCTGAATTTCCAAATCAATCGTTTTTAAACTGAGTTGGGTTTTTAACAATTTCCGGTTAATACGCTTGCCAAGGCCATATTGTTTCTGGATATAAAGATCACTAGCAGTAAAACTGTATACCGGGATAAGGTCCGGCCGCTGGGTGGCGGGCAGAATTTTTTTGATGTAGTTGTCAAGGACGAAAGGCACGGTACCCGGTTCCTTATAGTAGGTCACTACAAGGTGAGCTGCGTCCGGGTAACCGACCGCCTTAACATATGTTAAAAATAATTTTTCCTCTGGAACACCCAGCTGCACCATGGTCAGAAATTTGGCCACGGCATAATCTTCACAATCCCCCTGGCCCTTACCGAGAAACTCTAGACGGCTGGCCCAATAGTCCTTCTTGTTCCATGTTTTGATATCAGGACAATATTCCAGCTGGTTAAAGAACCTGTTTACCCTAATAACGATTTGATCTTCCGGTAATTTAATCAGCTCCTCCATCTGCAACAATAGGCTGTTTAAACGTCTGACGGCCTGCTCACCGTATTTCCTGCTAAAATTATCTACCAGGTTTTCAGGTACAAAAAACCTGGTAGAAGTCCCGGCAAAAACTGCCAGAGCCAGAAGGCTCAACAATATCACAACATATTTAATACTGTGCCTCAACCGGAAGTTACTGGGTCAACTTGAATTCAGTCCGGCGGTTTTTCTGTCTCCCTTCCGCTGTTTCATTAGTTGCAACAGGTTCAAGTTCACCTTTCCCGCTTGATAAAAGTCTGTCCTCACTAATTCCTGCTTTTTTCAGTTCCTCATAGACGCTCTGCGCCCTTGCCTCAGAAAGGTTCTGGTTGTACTCGATGCTTCCAGTACTGTCTGTATGTCCAATTACCTCAATCATAAATTCAGATGCCTCAATCAATTGTTCGGCAATAGGTCCGAGTAATTCCAGTGCCTCATCTGTTAATACGGCAGAATCAAAATGGAAATGAATGGTATTCAGATGGATGGATTGTACCTTTTTAGTCTTGTCAATTTTAAGAATCCCTTCTTCCTCTTTAGGTAAAATATACGGACCAGGGGCTTCAGGTTCCTGGTAACCTATCGGGACAAGCATTCCTTCAACACACCCAAAAGGGAGAACCGTACTGCCTTTGATCGAATTGTCACACTGATCGCTGACATCTACGACAATATCGACATCCCGGTTTGGGTCCAGGTCGTCCTCATACTCTTCCAGGTCATACGGCTTTTCAGACGGGAGATGCATCTCTTCTAACAGGCTTATATCAAATTCGTGAATTAATACCCCGGTTGCCTGGAAAATCCGATAATAGGCCACCAGGTTCATATAGTCTGATTCTGTGTTGGCGACCTTGGCCGCATTATACTCGTTCTCCATATCAAGAATATCAAGCAGTGTTCTCCGTCCTGTATGATACTCATCTTTAAAAGCGGATAATGTTTCGGCACTCAGGTCCACATGGTCATTCAAGAAATCCTTTTTAAGGTTCTCCGCCTCATAAATATTCCAGGCCAGTCTGACAGCCTGGTTGACATTCCGGCGTTCGGTATAAGCGCGTTGATATTCCTTTCGCAGCTGTCTGTATTTGTTGCCTTTCTCACCATCCCGTACACCGCCGTCATAAAATAAATAATTCAGTTTCAGCATGGCGGAGGCTTGCATTGTATCACCATCATCTCCATTAACATCATTACGGTACTGGGCTTTTAATTCCAGGTCCAGGGTTGGCCAGTAATCTGCTTCTGATTTTTCATAGGCATACTTGCGTGCATGAATATTATATTTTGCCACTTCAAGGGCGGGATGGTGGCGCAAACCCATATCCACGGTTTTATCAACCGTATCCGGTATTTTAAACACAGGCGTGGGCATAATAAACTGCTCAGGTTTTATCAGACGGCCAAACTGACGGTGAAACTTGACAACCGCCTGGCTCAAATCCTGCTGTGTGGAAATATGATTACCTTTGGCCAGAGACAACCGGGCTTTTGAATTGCTTAAGTCGGAGAGTCGGGTAAACCCTGCAATTGTTTTTTCTTTGACCTGTCCCAGAATTTTTTCCTGGGTCATTACGTTTTCCTTTGACAATTCTAATAGTTCGCGAGTTTTCAACACATTGATATAGGCTTCGGAGGTTTCCAAAAAGACTCTATTGGCAACGGTTATTACTTCATAGGCAGCTGCAAGAATCCGGGCATCGGTTTCCTCGACAAATGCAGCCGTCTTTCCCCCGTTGAATATGTTTTGGCGGGCATACAACGTCGCAGTAGAAGCAAACAACTCTTCCCGTTGGTCATTGGTATCCACGCCGTCCGTTACTTCCGGGCCGGCAGTCAGTTCTGCTCCTATTTTTGGCCGGTATCCGCTGGTGGCGATAGACCGTTCTTCCACGACGCTGCGATAGCGCTCCTGGGCTTCCAGAATTTCCGGGCTGGTCTTGATCACATCCTCCAAAATTTCATTTAAGGATATGCGAGAAAATGTTTTGTTTTCATCCGCCGATGCGCTACCCCCCCCGATCAATAAAAACACAACAAAAACGGTTAACAACTTCCACTTAAAAAATTCATAAATAGTCTGCATTTTGAAAATTCTCCTTTCATAGAGTCGTTGCCAAAAATATAGCTGTTTTTAAAACGCCCGGAAAAATATGTGATGTCATCGCAACAGAGTAAAGAGAAATTGCTGCGCATCCAACAATAAATTGAACAAATCTGACACACTATTCAGGAGTTTAAGTTTCATATTTAGGACAGGAAAGCCTTGTTTGTCAAGAGAATATAAAAAAAATCAAACACTGAACTGCCGGGACCAGTGAAAATAATCAGCAATTCATATTTTGGCTTGAACCAAATTAAGACTTGTGATAGCAGTGAGTATAGGAAAAATCTATTGAAAAATAATTTATTACACGGCAGGAGTAAGATATGAAATCAGGATGCTATACAGCATTAATCACCCCTTTTAACCAAGCAGGAGAGCTTGATCAGGAAGGCCTTGAACAACTTGTCAACTTTCAGATTGAAAATGGTATCACAGGAATACTTGCAACAGGAACAACAGGTGAAAGCCCCACATTCAAATGGAAAGAACACGATCATGTGATTGCCCGGGTTGCACAACTTGCAAAAGACAAATGCCTTAGAATTGCCGGGACAGGCAGCAATAATACTGACGAAGCCCTGGAAGCGGCAGGCCATGCTGCCAAAGAAGAGGTTGATGCAGTCCTTATGGTGGACCCATATTATAACGGACCCAGCTCCCTTGAAATCAGGAAGGAATATTATGAAATAGTTGCAGGACGTTACCCTGATGTCAACATTATCCCCTATATTATTCCGGGCAGAACCGGTGCCCAGATGCTGCCCCAGGATCTTGCCATCCTGGCAAAGAACTTCCCGAATATATCCTGTGTAAAAGAAGCTACGGGCAATCTTGAAAATATGAAACTTACTCGGAAATACTGTGGAAATGACTTTAAAATATTCTCCGGAGATGATGCATTGATTTATGATATTATGACAGATCCTGAAATCAAGGCATGCGGGGCAATTTCAGTGATGGCCAATATTGCACCCAAATTTCTTACACAGATGATCTCACAGCTCAACCAGGGAGATACGGATGGGGCCATGAAGATTCAGACAGCCTTAAAACCCCTGCTTGACCTTGTTGTAGTGACCACACAGGAAGAATCCGAATTCGGAGCGGTCACTTGCCGTGCAAGGAATCCGCTTCCTTTAAAAACTCTGATGCAGTTATTGGGAATGCCGGGGGGGCCCTGTCGCAGACCCTTGGGAAAAATGACCCAAAAAGGTTTTCATGTTCTTTGGGATGCGGCAAAAACCATCCAGGCCACTAACCCGGAAATCTTTGAACCGATTGGTTCATTCTTTAAGGTGGATATTGAAGAGAGGCTGAATAACCTAAAATTCCAAAAAGATCTGTGGTATAATTACTAAAACCAGACAGGCCATGCTGTTCCCGGCATGGCCTGTCTGAATTCAGGTATGATTTACTTTTTTTCTTTTACTTGAAATTCTTCCTGCCCTGTTTGAAAAAAGCTGGCTTTAAGCCAGTTAAATCCAAACTGCAGCAATTTGATATCATCATTTTTAATTTCTTCAATTTTTTCCTTTTGAAAATCGTATCTTTCAAGGAAGCTGCTGTTAAATACAAATTCTCTGAACTTATCAATATTATAGCAAACCAGGAAAAACATCCTTTTGCTCTCTTCGGAAAGTTTCATACTGTCAGGCAATGATTTTTTCCTGACGATCAACTCCATCCAGCCGTCATTGACTTCATCCCGAAGGTCAACACCCTGGTCTTCCCTCCATTCGGCAACCGTCCATTCCTTCTTTTCATCAAACCCCAGGCAGTGGGCTTCTTTCACCGTAAAATAGAATTCATCTTTTTCACCATTCTCTCCGGAATAGCTTAAAGATCCGACCCCTAAAGGATAATATCTACAGGTGGTGGGACGATCTTCATAAATAGCGCATCCTTCCTTGTCGTCAACAAAGGGACATGATTTTCTTTCATCATCCAGAAGTTTAAGCGTCACCACAGGAAGGCTTCCCTTCTCAAGAAGTTGCGGTGCGGTAAATTCAGCAAGAAACTCATCGGAAGTTATTTCCAGTTTTTTGCGCATGGTTAAAATATCGTATGGGGTAAGCATAATATCAATTCCCCGGCAGCAATCTGTAAAACATTTGATACCTTTATGGCACTCAAACTGAAACTTACTCCTTAAGCTAAGCTGCTCCGGCGGTATTTCAGATGTTTTTTGGGTTGTATCAGTCATTAAAACTTCCTTATCTAAAGTTATCATGATCGTTTAAAATTGTGGACTATACAAAAAAAAATCAATGATGTCAAACGATTACAAACCAATTACGATTGGGCAACTCATTCATTGCCATGAATATCATAAATCTTTAATTAAAATAAATTTGACATATAATTATTTTCAAAATAAATAACAATAGAATAGAATTTTGAGCACCATACTTAGTTAAGCATAAATCACTAAATCATCCAAAGGAGTTTTCATGAAAATCAAAAAGGCTGTTTTCCCTGTAGCCGGACTTGGGACTCGATTTATACCCGCCACCAAAGCCATGGCAAAAGAAATGCTCCCGGTTGTTGACAAACCCATTATCCAATACGCTGTTGAAGAAGCCTTTGAGGCCGGTATAGAACATATTATTTTTGTTACAGGCCGTGGGAAAAAAGCTTTGGAAGATCATTTTGACAGATCTTTTGAAATTGAACACGCACTCAAGGAAAAGGGAAAAGATGATCTTTTAAAACAAATCCAGGAGCTTGTTCCAAAAACCGGAACCATTATTTATACCCGGCAGAATCAACCCTTGGGCCTTGGTCATGCTATCTGGTGTGCAAGGGATATTGTCGGTGATGAACCATTTGCCGTTCTTTTGGCGGACGACCTTATCCAGACAGACAAACCAGTCCTCTCTGAAATGGTAAAAAAATTTGACAGATTAAGGGCCTCCATGGCAGCTGTCATGGAAGTTGAAAAAGACCAGACAGATAAATACGGTATCCTTGATGCCAAACTGGTGGAAGAAGATATTGTTAAAATCAACGATATGGTGGAAAAACCGAAGCCTGATGAGGCGCCATCCAATCTCGCCATTATCGGCCGTTATATTCTAACCCCTAAAATTTTTGAGTATTTAGGGAGAAAAAAAAGAGGGGCCGGCGGAGAAATCCAGCTCACCGATGCCATGAAAGCCCTTCTTAAGGAACAGCCGATCTACGGATACAAATTTAAGGGGAAACGATTTGATTGTGGTGACAAGGCGGGCTTTCAGATGGCCAACCTGGCATTTGCCCTTGAAAGACCGGATATGAGAGATAAGCTGATAAAATTTATAAAAGAAATTCAAAAAGACTTTTAGCAGCTAATCAGGATTTTTTATACTGGCTATAGATTTCCATTACTTTTCTGACATAATCCTGCGTTTCTCTATATGGTGGAATCCGTTTATGCTTATCAACCACCTCGGGTCCTGCATTATAAGCCGCAAGAACCAGGGGCAGTTTGTACTCATATCTCCTTAAAAGCCGCCGAAGATAAAGCGTTCCCCCCATGATATTCTGTAAAGGGTTAAACGGGTCTTTTACAAAAAGGGTTTTTAAATTGCCCGGCATAATCTGCATCAGGCCCTTTGCTCCTTTTTTTGAGACAGCTTTTGGATTAAAGCCTGATTCCACTTTAATCACGGCTTTAATTAAAGAGAACTCAACACCATATTTTTTTTGTGCTTTCTTGATAATATCATCATATTTTTTAGTGCTGGTCCAAGGCAGTACTTTCTTGGGTTTTTCTTTGATGTATAATCTATAATTCGACGATGTGGGCACATTTGTAAAATGGACAACACCGCTGCTGTCAACATACATGTAGATATCGGCAAAGGCATAGTCTATACAAACGATGCTTAAAGTAATAAATAGGATGATCCCTGTTTTTCTTAACATTTTCCTTAGCCCAAGTTCGTCAAAATAAATTACAGACACCCGTCGGTAGGGAGTCGGTCACTATTTATGGTCACTACTCATTTCGCATTGTATAACTTCCTTGGAAGGGGCTCCTCATTGAGACCCAGCATTCTATAAATATTTTTATGATCCGGTTCTGGGAGACT